>NZ_JAQVEJ010000002.1 GCF_028698005.1 Hydrogenophaga sp. | reverse complement strand
CCCGTTCACGGCCATGGCCGCCGCCACGCTGCTGCGGGCGCTGGCCGGTTGCGCGGCCCCGCCCACGGACCGCGGCGAGGTCAGGGCCGAACCCATGACCTCGCAGGACCTGATCCAGTCCGACGTGAACCGCATGGCCACGCTGGGCATGCGCGACAACCTGGTCAGCATCCACCTGCTGGCCGACAAGCTGTACCGCCGCAATCCGAAAGAATGGCGCAAGGGCGGCGCCGCCAGCCGCGAGACCGCCCTGCAAACGCTGCGCGAGTCGATCGAGAGCCGGCAGCCGTGGCCCGCGCTCGGCGAGCGGCACGATGTCCAGGCGCTGGCGCTGCAGCCCGAGTTCCAGGGTGACCGTGTCGCGGCCTTCTGCCATGCGCTGGCCGACATGATCATCACCTCGCACGGCGGCAAGACGAGCTTTCACCTGCTCGACGGGATCGATGCACAGACGGTGTACAACGCCGCGCGCAATGTCGAGATCGCCGTCTGGCTGCTGGCGCAGCGGCGTGACGCGGCCGGCCGCCCCCTGCTGCTGGCCGACGAGATCGGCCCCCAGGGGCGCAACCTGAGCTTCGAGCGCGAGTTCGGCAAGATCGTCGCCCGGCTCGACCTGCTGGCCGAGGTGACGTCCGAGAAGTACCGCCGCGCGGTGGTCAGCTACGTGCAGAGCTTCGTGGGCGGCACGCTGCTGCAGTTCCTGCCGGTGGAGGTGCTGACGAGCGCCGTGCCCTGAGCGATCACGGCGCCAGGCGCTCGCGCAGCCAACGGCCATCGGGCTGCAGGGCGTAGCGCAGTCGGTCGTGCAGGCGGCTCTTGCGGCCTTGCCAGAACTGCCAGTTGTCGGGCTTGAGGCGGTAGCCGCCCCAGTGCGGTGGGCGGGGAGGGTTGAGGAGGAACTGCGCGCCGTACTTGGCGGCATTGGCCACCAGCACCGCCCGGCTCTCGATCACCTCGCTCTGCGGGCTGGCCCAGGCGCCGATGCGGCTGTCCAATGGGCGGCTGTGGAAGTAGGCGTCGCTTTCCTCCGGGCTCACCTTTTCCACCAGTCCTTCGATGCGCACCACGCGCTCCAGCTCCACCCAGTGGAACTGCAGGGCGGCGTAGGGGTTGCCGGCCAACTGGCGGCCCTTCTGGCTCTGGTAGTTGGTGTACCAGACGATGCCGCGTTCGTCATAGCCCTTGATGAGCACCACGCGGGTGGTGGGTCTGAGGTCGGCACCGACGGTGGCCACGGTCATGGCATTGGGCTCGGGCACCTCGGACTGGATGGCTTCCTGCAGCCACTGGTCAAACTGCCGGAGCGGGTCGGCATGCGAGGCCGATTCGCTCAGTTCGGCCTTTTCGTAGCTCTTGCGGAGGTCGGCGATGTTCATCGTGTCAGTATAGGGGCGGGTCACAGATGATCGGCCAGGCGCAGCAGATGGGCCAGGGCGTGGTCTTCGATGCCGTGGGAGCGCAGCCCGTGCAAGGTCTGGCGGGCGTAGTCCAGCGTGCTGCCGTAGCGCCCCTTCGCGTGGGCGAAGATGTCGCGGTACTGCGCATCGCTCAGGGGGCCGGTGTAGTTGGGGCTGCGCCGGGACAGCGTGAACGCCAGCCCCCGCACCGGCCCTTGCGGTGTGTGGCACAGCAGCCATTTGGGGTCGTAGACCGGGTTGGGCATCTCGCGCTCCCACAGCGCGGGCATAGCGGCTTCGACCTGGTCGTGGGGCAGGCGCAGTGCCACGCCGTCGCAGCAGCCGCCATGCATGAGCGCGAACACCAGACCGGGGCGATCGGCGGTGCCACGGTTGACGCGGCTCCACATGTGCAGGCAGCGGTGGTAGCCGTGGACCCGGGCCGGGCGGTGTTCGGCCGCCTCAAACTCGGGCCGCCAGACCAGCGAGGCATAGCCGAACACCCACAGGTCGGCCTTGGGCCCGAAGGACCGCCATTGCGCCAGGGTCTGCGCCATCATGGCGGCGCCATTGCGTTCGGCAGGTTCCCACGAGGTGTAACGCAATGGGCGCGGGGCAGGTGGCGCAGGGACAGAATCAGGGCGGGCCATCTAAAATCAAGGATTGCATGTGCGGATCGCGCCATTCTTGCGCATCGCCCGCAGCGGCGCCAGCCGCCCGGTCATTGACCGGCAACACACCCGACACCACCCTCCGGAGCCATTCCACCATGTCTTCCCAAGATAACGATCAGGACACCCGCGCCGTTGCCGTCGTGCTGATTTCCGCCATTCTGCTGGCCATCGGTCTGGCCGTCGGTACAGGCATCCAGAAGTCGCGTGCCGGTGCCGGCCCATCCGCGGCCGCCACGCCGGCGCCTGCCGCCGAGGCCTCGGCGGCGCCCGCGACGGAGGCGGCGGTCGCTGCGCCGGTGGGCGCCGCCGCCGATGACGACGACGCCAGCATCGTCGTTGAAAACGGCGTGGTCAAGTTCTACTTTGCTTCCGGCAAGGCCGATCTGGCGCCGGGCGCTGCCGAGGCCCTGAGCGATGCCGTTGCCGCGGCCAAGGCGGGCAAGAAGCTGGTGCTGTCGGGCTTCCACGACGCCACCGGCAACCCGGCCATGAACGCCGAACTCGCCAAGAAGCGCGCCCTGGCCCTGCGCGATGCCCTGGTGGCGGTGGGGGTGGCCGAATCGTCGATCGTGATGAGCAAGCCCGAGCAGACCACCGGCTCCGGCGACGATGCCCAGGCCCGGCGCGTGGAAGTCGAGATCGTTGACTGAAGGGGGGCGCTTCCTGTCACACAGCCCGGCCCCACCGGGCTTCGTCGCGTTTGGCGGGCGTGAGGCCCGATGGGCCTCGCCGCAGCGGTGGTGTGGCCGGGTGCGGGGGTGCTGATGCGTCGGTGGCTGTGGTGCTGTGGCCTGTTGTGGTGCCTGGTGCCCGCGGGTGCCGCCCTGGCCGCCGCGGAGCCGGTATGGTTCGATGCGGGGCGCCCCACAGGCCAGGCGCTGGAGGCGGTTTCACTGCTGCGCGCTGCCGACACCCAAGGGCTGGATCCGGCGGAGTACGGTGCGGACAGCCTGGCGGCCGAGATCGGGCGGGCGGCGCAGGTGGCGGCGGGCCTGGATGATGAAGCCGTGTCCCGGCTGGACCAGCGCCTGTCCGACGCGATGGTGCGCTACCTGGAGCATCTTCGCCATGGCCGCGTGAACCCCCGGCAGGTCCAGGCCGCGTTCCGGCCGGCACGCCAGGCGGTGTTCGATGCGCCAGGCGCATTGCGCCAGGCGCTGGCCGCCGGCGATCTGGCACAGGCCGTGGCCAGGGCCGAGCCGGCCTTGCACCCGTATCAGCAGCTTCGCCAGGCGCTGCGGCACTACCGCAGCCTGCAGGGTCACGAGGCCTGGCAACAGGCCCTGCCGCCCCTGCCATCGCGCGGTACACGCGGTCCGGGCAAACTGGATCCGGGCGCGCGGTACGCGGGGGTCCCGCTGCTGGCCCGGCGGCTGGCGGCCCTGGGTGACCTGCCGGCGGCGCTGGCGTTGCGTTACCAGCCCGGGCACGCCACGGGCCAGGCCGACCGGTATGACGACGACCTGGTGGAGGCCGTGCGACGGTTCCAGCGCCGTCATGGTCTGGAGGTCGATGGGGTGGTGGGCCGCCAGACCCTGGCGCAACTGGCGGTGGCGCCCGACGAACGGGCCGTGCAGATCGGGCTGGCGCTTGAGCGCCTGCGCTGGCTTCCGCTGCAGCAGGCCCGCCGGATGGTGGTGGTGAACATCCCCGAATTCGTGTTGCGGGCCTACGAGCAGACCGGTCGTGACATCCAGGTCAGGGCGGAGATGCGGGTCATCGTCGGCAAGGCCATGCGCCATGACACGCCGCTGTTTGACGAGGACATGCGCTTCATCGAGTTCAGCCCCTACTGGAACGTGCCACGCTCCATTGCGGCGGCCGAGACCGTGCCCCGTCTGCGCCGCGACCCGGGCTATCTTGACCGCCTCGGGTTCGAGATCGTTCAGCGTGACGGTGCGGTGCACCGCAGCGTGAGCGATGCGCTGCTGGACGACGTGCTGGCCGGGCGTGCCTTGCTGCGTCAGCGTCCGGGGCCCGAGAATGCGCTGGGCGACATCAAGTTCGTGTTTCCCAACCGCGATCACATCTTCCTGCACCACACGCCCAGTGTCGGCCTGTTCCAGCGTGCCCAGCGCGATTTCAGCCACGGCTGTATCCGCGTGGAAGACCCCCTGGCCCTGGCCCTGTTCGTGATGCAGGAGATGCCCGACTGGACCGAGGAACGCATCGTCGCTGCCATGCGCAAGGGCCAGTCGCAGACCGTGCGCCTGAGCGAACCCTTGCCGGTGGTGATCACGTACATCACGACCCTGGTCAAAAATGGCGAGATCTATTTCTTTGACGATATCTACGGCCACGACCGTACGTTGCGGGCCGCCCTGGAGGCGCGCCGCGGCAAGGCCAGGGCCACGGATGGAGGGTCTTCATGGCGGGTCTGAAGCATGCGCGCATGTCCCGCCGGCGCTGGCTGTCGGCTGCCGCCGGGACGGTGGCCGCGGCAACCCTGCCGCCCTCGGTGGCACGGGCCATGGCCGCACCGTCGCCGCGCCGTCTGGCGCTCCATCACACCCACACGCACGAAGACATCGATCTGGTGTATGCCATCGGCCATGAGTACGACCCGTGGGCGCTGGGTGAGCTGGGCGGGTTTCTGCGCGATCACCGGAGCGGCGACATCGGCCGCATGGACCCGCGCCTGTACGACCTGTTGCACCAGATCCACCGTGTCCTGGGCAACACCCGTCCCTTCGAGATCATCTCGGGCTACCGTTCACCGGCCACCAACGAGATGCTGCGCGCCGCGCCCGGTGGTGGCGTGGCCAAACGCAGCCTGCACATGGACGGACGCGCCGTGGATGTGCGCCTGCCCGGCACGCGGCTGACCGATCTTCGCGCGGCGGCGCTGTCACTGCGCGCCGGCGGCGTCGGCTACTACCCGCGCGAGCAGTTCGTTCACATCGACACCGGGCCCGTGCGCAGTTGGTGAACCGGCAGGCCGGTGGGGGTCAGCGCAGGCCTTTGCCGCCCGCCTGATCGTCGTCGCGCTGGATGAGCTCGATCTTGTAGCCGTCCGGGTCCGTGACGAAGGCAATGACGGTCGAGCCGCCCTTGACCGGGCCGGCCTCGCGCGTGACGTTGCCACCCGCGGCCTTGATCTTCTCGCAGGCGGCGTAGGCGTCGGGCACGCCGATGGCGATGTGGCCGTAGGCGGTGCCCATCTCGTACTGCTCGGTGCCCCAGTTGTAGGTCAGCTCGATCTCGGCCTGGCCCGGGTTGCCGCCGTCGAAGCCCAGGAAGGCCAGCGAGTACTTGTACTCGGGGTTCTCGGAGGTGCGCAGCAACTGCATGCCCAGCACCTGGGTGTAGAAGTCGATCGAGCGCTGCAGGTTGCCCACGCGCAGCATGGTGTGAAGGAGTCGCATCGTGGTGAAGTCCTTGTGTGTCGAAGTGGAACGGAGGAATTATCCGCCGCCACCCCGGCTGCCTGCAGGCACATGGGTACTGCCGCAGGGCCGTGACGTCACCACGCCGGCTGTGGATGGGTGCGCTACGACGGGCTGCCCCAGCCCCATTCGACCATCCCGGTGAAACCACCCCAGAACATGCGCGAGCCATCGAAGGGCATGTCTTCGGGTTTGGTGCAGGTGATGCGCGGGTCCTGCATGACCAGCGCGTTGATGCGGTCGCGTTCGGCGCGCGAGGCGTAGACGATCCACGCGAACACGACCACCTCGTCGTCCTTGAGCTGCACGGACTGCGGGAACGAGGTGAGCTTGCCGGGCTGCACGTCGTTGGCCACGCATTCGAAATACTGCAGGGCGCCGTGTTCCAGCCAGACCTTGCCTGCGTTGTCCGCGATCGCGCGGTACTCATCGAGTCTGCCGCGGGGCACCGGCAAGACGAATCCATCGACGTAGTGCATGAGGGGCTCCTTATCCGGTGATGTCGGGTTCGACGAGGTGGGCAAGTTGCATGAGCGACTCCTGCCAGCCGAGGTAGCAGGCCTCGGTGGGGATGGGCTCGGGGATGCCGGACTGTTCGATGTGGATCTCGGTGCCGCAGGAGACCGCGCGCAGCTTCACGCTCACGTGCATCTCGCCGGGCAGGTTCGGGTCGTCGAAGCGGTCGGTGTATTCGACGAGTTCACCGGGCCTGAGCGCCAGGTACTCGCCGCCGAACGAATGGCGCTGGCCGTTCGAGAAGTTTTCGAACGACATCCTGAAGCGGCCGCCAACCTTGCCATCGTGCTCGTGCACGTGGCAGACGAAACCATAGGGCGGCAACCACTTGGCCATGGCCGCGCCATCGGTGAAGGCGCGGAAGACGTTGTCGGGCGTGGTGCGCAGCACGCGGTGTAGGCGCACGGTTCCGGTGGACATGGGGTTCTCCTCGGCAAGGGGTGGTTCAAGGACGGGTGCTGGCGCTCAGGCCATCGAATGCAGCCCGATGCAGTTGCCCTCGGTGTCCACGACCAGTGCGCAGAAACCGTAGGGGCCGATGGCGAACTTGGGCTTGTGGATCCGGCCGCCGGCCGCTTCCACGCGGGATTGCTGCACCGCGCAGTCCTCACAGCCGAAGTAGACCAGCGTGCCGCCACCGCCGGGCGGGACGCCCTCCATGCGCACCAGCATGCCGCCGGCGCCGGGGGCGTTCATTTCCGTGGGAAAGCTCAGCATGTCCATGCTGCTGGCCTCGCCTTCGGGGGCGGCCAGCGGCTCCAGCGTGCACTGGAACACGGTCTCGTAGAAGCGGCGGGCGCGAGCCATGTCCTGCACGTAGATTTCGAACCAGACGATGGGATTGGGTTTCATGGTGTGGCCTCCGGTGGGGGGTGGGTGGTGATCGTGTCGTTCAGGACCCGGGTCAGGCGGTCGAGGTTCTGCTCGTTGGCCGGGTCGACGCGATGCCTGACGGCGTCTGCGGTCTGGGCGTCGTCAAAGGTCTGATCCCACTCCAGCAGCGTGCCGCCGCCGACGGGTGTCAGGCTGATCGTCAGCGTGAAAAAGGGCTGGCCATCGTGGCGGACGACGACCCGCCGGTCGGGTTCCAGTGATTCGAAGCGGTTGCTGTTGGCGTAGTCGGTGCCGTCCGGCCCGTGCATGACGAACGTCCAGCGGCCACCGGGCCGGAATTCGAAGGTCTCGAACGTGTTGGTGAAGCCCGCAGGCCCCCACCAGCGCGCCAGCAGCTCGGGCGCGGCGAACGCACCGTAGATGGCCTGTGGCGTGAAGGGCAGGGTGCGGGATGTGCTCAGGGTGCGCTCGTCGTGCCGCATGGCTGGCTCCCGGAGAGGATCACGTCCCGGCCGTGACACGGCCTTCGACGTAGCGGGCGAAGTGGTCGAGGATGGCCTGCCAGCCCTCGCGCTGCATCTCCGGGGGATAGACGTTCTCGGCCTCGAAGGTCTCGCGCACGGTGGTGTCGCTGCCCGAGGGATGGAACTCGACACGCACCCGCCGCCCGTCGTCCATCGTGTACTCGACGAGCCGCCCGGGTTCGATGCGGGTGTAGGTGGCCACGAAGTCGAAGCCTTCGCTGCCGTCGCGCGCCTCCATGCGGGCCATGAGCCGGCCGCCCTCGCGCAGATCGACACTGGCGCGGGGTGTGTGCCAGTCGGGCGAGGCGGCGTTCCACTGCTCGATGGCGCGCGGATCGTTCCAGGCGGCCCAGGCCTGCGCCACGGGGGCTTTGACACGGGTTTCGACGGTGATGTCCATGTGGGTCTCCTTGCCGTTGGTGGGTGGGTCAGCGCCCGTCATAGGCCGCCTGCAACGCGGCGATGTCGAGCTTCTTCATCTTCATGAGTGCCTGCATGGCGCGCTGCGACGCGGCGTGGTCGGGCGAGTTCATCATTTGCTCCCAGTCGCGCGGGGTGACCTGCCATGACAGGCCAAAGCGGTCGGTGAGCCAGCCGCACTGCTGTGCGGCGGGGTCGCCGCCGGCGGTCAGTGCATCCCAGTAGTGGTCGATCTCGGCCTGGCTGTCGCAGTGGATCATCAGCGACACCGCGGGGGTGAAGCTGAAGTGCGGGCCGCCGTTGAGGGCCAGCATGTCCTGGCCGTCGAGCGTGAAGGACAACGTCATGACCGAGCCGGCTGGCTTGCCATGCTCTTCCTTGCCCGCTTCGCCGTAGTGCGTCACGCTGAGGATGCGCGAGTGGGGAAAGACGCTGACATAGAAGCGGGCGGCTTCTTCCGCCTGGGTGTCGAACCACAGGCAGGGCTGTATGCGCGAAACGATCCGGGCCATGGTGGGTCCCCATGCTTGTGGACGATGTACACATCCTAGGGGCTAAAATGGACGCTGTCCACATCGTTTGTCCGATGAGGCGTAATTTTTTGTTTTCCGCTCGCTGAATCCCCACCATGGCCACGGCCCGCCGTCCCCAGGCGCGATCGACCTACCACCACGGCGATCTGCGCGCCGCACTGGTCAACGCCGGTCTGGCGCTGGCGCGCGAGGGCGGCCCCAAGGCCGTGGTCCTGCGCGAGGCCACGCGCCGTGCCGGCGTGGCGCCGAACGCGGCGTACCGCCACTTCTCCAGCCACCAGGCGCTGTTTGAGGCCGTGCGCGCCGCGGCCCTGGGCAAGCTGGCCGAGGTGATCGAGCGCGAGCTCAAGCGCGCGGAGGCGGAGCCGGACCTGGCGGCCCGGTCGCGGGCGATGCTGGCCGCGGTGGGGCGGGGATACCTGTCCTTCGCGCAGGCCGAGACGGGCTGGTTCCTTACCGCGTTTGCGTCCGGCGCCTTTGACGTCCAGATGCCGGCGGACCCGGCGCGGACGGCCGAGAAGGGGCTCAACCCGTTCGAGCTGCTGAGCTATGCACTGGACGAGATGGTGAAGGCCGGCGTGCTGCCACCCGAGCGACGACCGGGTGCCGAGTTCCTGGCCTGGTCAACGGTGCACGGTATGGCGCTGCTGATGATCGACGGGCCGCTGCGACACGCGCCCGTGGCGATGCGCCAGGCCCTGGGCGCCCGGCTCCTGCACATGGTCGAGACCGGCATCTGAGCGCCGGCGACCGGTCACAGGCCGATCAGCCTGGCCAGCGCCTCGGTGCCCATCGAGCCGGCCTGCGTCACGACCTCGCCGCTCTGGCGATGGCGCGTCACGATGAACGGCACGGCATCGGCGCCCAGGTCGTTGAGCAACTGGGTGTTGGCGCGGATGGCCTGCTCGATGTCGTCGGGGATGCTCGACGAAGCCGAGGTGCCGCCGGCGCCCGAGAGCAGTGACTGCTCATGGGCCGTCATGGCTTGGACGGGCGAGGCCGCCTGCAGGATGGCCGCACCCTGGGGCAGGCTCTTGGGGCCGAGCAGCGACACCGGCAGCCAGACGAAGCGGGCGCGATCCATGAGGGGCTGGGAGGATTCCCACAGGTGCGCGCAGTGCGGGCATTGCGGGTCGAACAGCACATAGACCACCTGGGCGCTCATCAGCGCACCGGCCGTGAAACCCCTGCCGCGGGCGGCCACCGCCTCCACGGCGTCGGCACGGGCAATGGCCTGGGATGGCGCCGTCGCGGAGGCTGAGGCCGATTCACCGGCATCGCGCGAGCAGGCGGCCAGGCCCAGTGCGAGGGCCAGGGCAAGGAGTCGGGTCGTTTTCATGTGTGACGTCGTCTGAGAGGAATGTGTCTCGGGCCATCATGCTGCCACGAACCCGGCTGGCCTGCCCCGGGTGGCCCGCCTCAGCGGCCGATCACCACGTTGATGATGAGGCCGTAGCCGTTCACCAGCACGTAGTCGGGGCCGACCTGCACCCAGTGGTGGCGGGCGGGTGGTGGCGGCAGCCGGTGGATGCGGTAGTCGGTCACGAAGTAGTTCTGGTGGCGCAGGTACCCGGGCAGGCGTGCACCCTTGCGGAATTCGGGGCCACGCGCGTTGTAGTGGTAGGGCGGCGGTGGAGGCCGGTGTCCCGGAGCGGCCTGCGGATGGCGCGGGGGTGGCGGTGGCACCGGACGGTGGATCTGTGCCGGCGGACGCGGCGGTTGATGGGGCGCATGTCCGGGGGGCCGACGGTTCGGTCCCGGATGCGGTGGCGGTCCGCCGTGCGGGCCTTGTGCCATGGCAGACAGGGCCGTGCCGCCCAGCGCGGTGACGACCAGCGTTCGGATCAGGTGTCGGCGTTGCATGGAGAACTCCTCTGGGTGTTGGTGAGCCTTCATGTTGCGCCCCGGACGTGTCCCGCTTGTAAATCTGCAGCGATGTGCGTGCAAAGAACGTTGCAAACTGGCAGGCATCGGCGCGGGCATTGGCGACAATGACCGCATGCCCACGCACACACTCGAACAATTGCGCACCGGACAATTGGCCGGCGCGCGCCGGCTGGATCTCTCGGCCGGCCTGACCCGGTTTCCGCGCGAGATCTTCGAACTGGCCGACAGCCTGGAGGTGCTCAACCTCAGCGGCAACCGGCTGTCGGAACTGCCGGACGACCTCGGCCGCCTGCGGCGCCTGCGCATCATCTTCTGCTCGGACAACGATTTCACCCATCTGCCCGAATGCCTGGGCGACTGCCCTGCGCTGGAGATGGTGGGCTTCAAGGCGAACCGGATCGATGTCGTGCCGGCGCAGGCCCTGCCGGCCCGGCTGCGCTGGCTGATCCTGACCGACAACCGGCTGACGCAACTGCCGGTCGCTCTGGGTGAGCGGGCGGCCCTGCAAAAACTCATGCTGGCCGGCAACCGCCTGCAGGCCCTGCCGGATTCTCTGGCCGACGCCCGCCGGCTGGAGCTGTTGCGGCTGTCCGCCAATGCGCTGCCCCGACTGCCTGCCTGGCTGACCGAATTGCCACGCCTGAGCTGGCTGGCCCTGTCGGGCAATCCGCTGGGCTGGCCGTGCCCGGAGACACCCGCGCTGCCGGTGGTGCCCTGGCACCATCTGGTGGTGGAAGACCGTCTGGGCGGGGGGGCCTCGGGTGACATCTACCGGGTGCGCGAGGCGGGCACCGGGCAGCGGTCGTGGGCACTCAAACTGTTCAAGGGGGCGGTGACCAGCGATGGGCGGCCCGAGGACGAATGGCGGGCCAGCCTGATCGCCGGCCATCATCCGGCCTTGGTCACGCCGGCGGCGCAGATGCAGGGCCATCCCGACGGGATGCAGGGCGTGCTCATGCCCCTGCTGCCGGCCGGACATGTGGCCCTGGCCAGCCCGCCCAGTTTCGAGAGCTGCACGCGCGATGTGTACGCCCCGGGTCAGTTGTTCGATGGACAGGCCGTGCGTGGGTGGCTCGGGGCGATGGCCGCCGCGCTCGCCCACCTGCATGCCCGCAGCGTCATGCACGGCGACTTCTACGCGCACAACATCCACGTTTCACCGGATTCGGGCGAGGCGGTGCTGGGCGACTTCGGCGCCGCCACGGTGCTGCCAACCGGCCAAGCGCCCGTGGCCGATGCCCTGCGGGCACTGGAGGTGCGGGCGTTCGGCTGCCTGATGGACGAGCTGCTGCAGCGCCTGGCGCCGTCCGATGCGGCGTGGGCCACACGCCTGCAGCCCTGGGTCGAAGCCTGTCTGGACGCGGTGCCCTCGCGTCGGCCGTCGATGCGGGAGCTGGCTACGGTGCTGGGTTGAACAAACCGATGTCCAGGCCGGCGGCCATCAGTGCATTGCGCGCGGGGGCCAGTGCCTCGCGGATGGTGGGCACTTCGCCCCAGGTGCTGACGATGCCCGGGTAGTCACGGTTGGCCTGGGCGATCAGGTCGCGCTGGCCCTCGACGCCCGCCAGGGTCTGGCCAAAGCGCTGCTCCACCTGGTTGATCTCGGCGCGGTGGCGATCGATCATCTCGGCCACCTGGCGTGCTTCGTCGATGCCGACCTGCGAGGGATCGTCGTACAGGCCGAACACGGTGGACTCCATGAGGCGCCGTTTGCGCAGGCCGGCTTCCAGATCGGCTGCGTAGCCCCAGCAGTTGTAGCGCAACTGGTACCAGGCCTCGGCACGGTGGCCGGCGGCCAGTGCTGCCATCAGCGGGTGCGCTTCGGTCAGGGTCTGGGTGCCGCGGCTGAATGTCAGTGACACCAGGGCCAGCCGCTCGTCGGAGTACGGCAGCTCGAACCGGTTGGCATGAATTTCGTGTTCGCGCGACGAGGCCACCAGCAGGCGATTGGCTTCGGCTTCGGTCAGTACCTTGTCGAAAGCCAGTGCCTGCAGCGTGCGCGCACCCGTGGGCGCTTCGTCGATGCGCCGCAGGTGGGCCCAGCCTTCGGTCGTCAGGTCAATGCCGGCATCGCGCCAGATGGCGCTGTTGTTGTTGCGCTGGAAACTGTAGCCCCAGCCGATGACAGCACGGCCACCGACGCTTTGCACGCGTCGATGCAGAACGCCGGATTCGGCTATGAGCAGGCGCAGCCGACGCGCATACTGCTCGGCTGTGAGAAGCTTGTATCGCATGTGTGGGGGCGGCAGGCCAGCGCGTGTGCTGCCCGCGACCGGATTCAGAAAAAAGGCCCAAGCCTTTGATACCTGATGTTAGCCCGATTGCATGCTGCGCTGCAGCATAGGTGCGTCGAACAGGTATCCGTCTGCCCATGAATCTGGGGAAAAGTGTTTGCAAATCAAGAGCAGATGGCGAGTTTAGGGGTTTTCCCTGATGTGGGTCGCCGCCAACGGGCGGAGCGCGGTCGCGGCCGCGTGCCGCCCGATCAGAAGCGGTAGCCGACACTCAGGGTGTAGCCCTCGAGCCGCGCGCCGCCCTTGTTGTAGTAGTTCATGTAGTCGGCGCTGAACGTCAGGTGCTTGCCCGGGATCAATCGCAGGCCACCGCCGTAGGACACGTCGCTGTCGTGCGTCGAGCCCAGCCCCTTGAACTGCAATTCGCTGCGGGCCTGGCCGATGCGGCCGTAGAGCTCGACCGGACCGAGCCCGAAGCGACCGCCCACGTACAGGCCCAGGATCTGGTTGATCTTGGCGCGGCCGTTGAGGATTTCGCTGCCGCTGCTGCGGAACCGGTCGTCGGCCAGATGGCCGGCCGCCAGACCTTCGAAGGTCAGGCCGGCGAAGGGTGAGACGCCGATGACGGCGCGGCCCATGGACGGGCTGGCCTTGGCCGAGATGCCCAGCAGCGGGACGTTGAGCCTGGCGGACATGGCGGCATAGCCCAGTTCGCCGTAAACGGTCTGCGCCTGGGCGCCGAGGGATGCGAGACAGAGGCTGGCGAGGGCGGTGATCGAAGAGAGCTTGTTCATGGGCCGGAGTCTATCGACGGTGTGCCGGTGCGGCGGCATTGGGTACTGCAATGTGTGTCTTCTTTCGATTTGTCACACATGGGTGGGGTGTCCACCGGACGACGTACCGATGGGGTGCGCCCCGCGGCGGTGCCGGGGGCGTTCGTTTCATGTGCCGCAGAAGGTCCGGTAGCCCTCGGTCTGCTCGGCGCTGCCGGGCAGGGCGCACAGCGCGTCCTCGGGGCGCTCGTCGTAGGGGCGCGTGACCACCGCCAGCAGGCGCTCGAACGGGCGCAGGTCCATCGACCCGGTGGCAGCGTCCAGCGCGTTCTCGACCAGGTGGTTGCGCGGGATGTAGAGCGGGTTGGCCGCATCCATCGCATCGGCCACGTCGGCCGGCGGCGTGCCCTGGTCCTGCAGGCGCTGCCGCCAGCGGGCCAGCCAGCTCGCCAGTTCGGCGCCACCCGCGCCGAACAGCGGCGCGAGCGGGTTCACCGCGGGCGAGCGCAGGGCGTCCGACAGGCGCCGGAAGCCGAGGGTGAAATCGACGTGGTGGCGGTGCAGCAGCGCCAGGTAGTCGTTCAGCAGCGCCCGGTCGGCCTCATCGTTGCCGGCGGTCCCGGTGCTGCCCTGCAGGCCGATCTTGCGGCGGTGGATGCGCAGCCACTCGCGGTCGAAGGCAGGGCCGAAGGCATCCAGCACCTCGGTGGCCCGCGCGACGGCCGTGTCTTCGTCGGTGTCGATCAGTGGCAGCAGCGTCTCGGCCAGGCGGGCCAGGTTCCACTGCGCGATGCCCGGCTGGTTGCCGAAGGCGTAGCGGCCGTGGTGGTCAATGGAGCTGAACACGGTGGCCGGGTCGTAGGCCTCGAGGAAGGCGCAGGGACCGTAGTCGATGGTCTCGCCCGAGATGGTCATGTTGTCGGTGTTCATCACGCCGTGGATGAAGCCCACGCCCATCCACTGCGCCACCAGCCGGGCCTGGCGCTCGCACACGGCGCGCAGCAGCGCCAGGTGGCGGCCGTCCTGTGCCCGCAGCTCGGGGTCGTGGCGCGCGATGGCGTAGTCGGCCAGGCGCCGCACACGCTCATGGTCGCCGCGCGCGGCGAAGAACTGGAAGGTGCCCACGCGCAGGTGGCTCGCGGCCACGCGCGTGAGGATGGCGCCGTGCAGGGGCTGGTCGCGGAAGATCGTCTCGCCCGTGGCCACCGCCGCCAGCGCGCGCGTGGTCGGAATGCCCAGCGCGTGCATGGCCTCGCCCATCAGGTATTCGCGCAGCACGGGGCCCACGGCGGCCTTGCCGTCGCCACCACGCGAAAACGGCGTGCGCCCCGAGCCTTTGAAGGCGATGTCGCGGCGCCGCCCGTGGCGGTCGATCACCTCGCCCAGCAGCAGCGCACGCCCATCGCCCAACTGGGGCGAGAAGCCGCCGAACTGGTGGCCGGCATAGGCCTGGGCAACCGGCTGGGCGCCGTCGGGTATGGCGTTGCCCGCCAGGCAGGCCAGCCCGGCGTCGGAGGCGAGGGCATCGCCGTCGAGGCCGAGATCTGCCGCCAGGGCACGGTTGAACTGCAGCCAGCGCGGCGCGGGCGAGCGAGCCGGTTGCCAGGGCACGGACATGTCTTCAAGGTCGCGGGCGTAGGTGTTGTCGAAGGCAAACAGGGGGCGGGTGTCGTGCGGGCTCACGCGGGGCTCTTCCAGGCAGGGGGTGGAAGCCTGATTGTCCCGGGAATGTCCGGGACAGGCCGGCCGACGACCCAGATCGCCTACAGTCCCGGCATGGACATACCTTTCGACGGCCACGCGGTGGCCGCCTTGCGGGCCGAGCGGCTGGCCGCCAGCAGCAAGCCCTTCGTGGCGCGGGGCGGCGCCGCTGGGCGCTGCACGCGGTGCCGCCTGCCGCCGGCACACTGCATCTGCGACCTGAGACCGGCCCCGGCCCTGGACAGCCGCGCCGGCATGTGCCTGCTCATGGGCGACATCGAGGCGCTCAAACCGAGCAACACGGGTTGGCTGATTGCCGACCTCGTGCCCGACACCTGGGCGTTTGCCTGGTCACGCACGCGTGTCGATGACCGGCTGCTGGCCCTGCTGGACGACCCGCAGTGGCAGCCCTATGTGGTGTTTCCGGGCGAGTTCGTGACGCCGCCACGGGTGGTGACGGACCAGGTGGATGGCGATGCCCTGGCGCAGGCCGGCCGCCGGCCGCTGTTCGTCCTGCTGGACGGCACCTGGACCGAGGCGCGCAAGATGTTCAACAAGAGCCCCTACCTGGCGCGCTTCCACGTGCTCAGCCTGCAACCCGGCCGGGCATCGGGCTACCGCCTGCGGCGCTCGGTGCGCGAGGACCATTTCTGCACCGCCGAGGTGGCCGCGTTCTGCCTGGCACTGGCCGGTGAAGCCCATGCCGGCGAACTGCTGGCGACCTGGCTGGATGTGTTCAGCACGCACTACCTCGATGCCAAGCGCCACCTGCGCCCAAGCCGCGATACCGAAGCGGACAGGCGCCTGCGGTCGCTGGTGCAGGCGCCTGCCTTGCCGGCCTGAAAAGCCCGGTTGTCAGAGCATCTGGCGGTTGCGCGCGACGACCTCGGCCTGTGTCTCCGCGGCGACCTCCTCGCCGCGGAACTGGCGGATCTGGTCACGCATCATCTCGGTCATGCTCGGCAGCGAGGCGCGGTCGATCTGGGCCGACGCGTCCCAGAGCCTGGCGCGCATCAGCGACTTGGCGCAGTGCAGGTAGCAGCTTTGCACCTGCACGCGCATCACCAGCTTGGGTATCCGCTGGGGCTCGGCGGCCATCTGGCGCAAGGCCTCGTCGGCCGACAACCAGGCGCGGCCGTTCACGCGCAGGGTCTCGTCCAGGCCGGGGACCAGGAACAGCAGGCCCACCGGGGCACCCGGTTCGCCGTGGCTGACGATGTTCTCCAGCGTGTCCAGACGGTTGTTGCCGGGTGAATCGGGCAGTACCAGCGTATGCGGGTCCAGCACCTTCACGAAACCGGGGGTGCCGCCACGCGGCGAGGCGTCGGTCTCGCCAGCGGTGTTGGCGCTGGCCACGACGAGAAACGGCGCCAGCCCGATCAGCCGCGTCGCGTGCGCATCGAGTTCGGGCATTTCCTTCTTGGCCGAGCGCTCGCGCACCGGATCGTACAGCGCGCGCAGGGCCGCTCGTGTGGTGACGAGATCGCTCATGCAGATCGCTCTACCAACTGCACACCATGGCTGGCCGTGCCCTGGGCCCAGGCCAGCAGCCGGTCGATGTTGGGGTGTTTGCCGGGGTGGGCGCGGGCGTCCTGGGTGTGTTCGGCATACCAGTCCAGCCCCAGCGCGGCAGCCGCGGGCGTGATGCGCCCGCCATGCCGGGCGGCCAGGGCGTGGTAGACGGCGAGCGAACCGGCCTGGCCGGGCCGGTTCTCGATGGTGGCCACCACCTGGCCGGCCTCATCGGTCAGGTGCAGGGCGCTCAGGTGGGCGACGGCGGGCAGCGAGGCGAGACGGTCGGCAAAATTCATGGATGCTGTGGCAGGTTGTCGTGGTCGGAAAAGCCCTTGAAGCCGCTCAAGTCCAGGGGGCGGATGGCGCCCATCCAGATGGCGTGGTCGCGGTGGTCGCGCAGGGCATTGCCGGTGTTCGGATGGATGAAGACGGTCAGCCCGCCGCGGTGCAGCGCCAGCCAGGGGATCACCCCGGCGACGAGGTCGTTGCCGAAGGAAAGCTGGCAGCTCCAGTCCGGGTGCGGTCCGACGGGCCGCTCGTGGACCCGGCCCATCACCAGGGGAAAGCGTGCGGCGGCCGCCTCGCACAGGGCGCGTGCCCGGGCCAGGGTGTGGGCGTCGAAGTAGACGTGGGCATGCCAGCCGGCGATGCGCAGTTCATCGGCGGGCGTCAGGAGGGAAGGTGAATCGGTTGAGGACATAGCGGCGCATGATGGCATGAAATGGGCGGGCGTGACGGGCGCTGCGTGTGGGTTTAGGATGATGGCCATATGTCCAAGGAACCACATGGCTTGCCCCCACGAGCGGCTGCAGAACCGTCGATGACCCTGATGGCCGCGCTGGCTGCCTTGCTGCTGGTCGCCGCCTACTGGGGTTGGCCCTACCTGCAAAGAGCGATGGCGCCCGCACCGGTGCCGGAGCCGGTGACCGCACCGGAAGTGGCTGAGGTGCCGGCGGCTGACGAGGCGGCCGAGGGCGCCGCCACCGCCGCGCCGCCCGCCGGTCCCGAGCACCCCATCGGGCCCGAGGCGGCGGGCGATGAGCCGCCCCTTGCGCCGGTGCACAACCTGGACGACGCCGACCCCCTGATGCGCGAGCAACTGGCCCAGTTGCTCAGCCGCCGGGATGTGCTGGATTTCTTCCAGCTCGATGGCGTGGTACGGCGCATCGTGGTGACCGTCGACAACCTCGGCCGCCCGCAGGCGCCGGCCCGGATCTGGCCGGTCAACCCGACGCCGGGGCGCTTCACCACGGACAAGCGCGCCGACGGCATCGAAACCATCCACCCCGACAACAGCCGGCGCTACGCGCCCTGGGTGAGAATGATCGAGTCGGTGGACGTGGAGCGGGCGTTCCAGGCCTACCGCCGCCTGTACCCGCTGTTCCAGCAGGCCTATGAGGAACTGGGCTATCCGGGGCGCTATTTCAACGACCGCCTGGTGCAGGTGCTGGACCTGCTCATCGCCACCCCGGTGCACGACGAACCGCTGGCGGTGACACTGGTGGAGGTCAAGGGGCCGGTGCGTTCGTTGCGCCCCTGGGTGCGCTATGAGTTCGCCGACCCGGCCCTGGCATCGCTGTCGGCCGGCCAGCGGATGCTGCTGCGCATGGGCCCGGACCACCAGCGACGGCTGCAGGCCAGGATGCAGGAGATCCGGCGCCTGGTCGACTGATCGCGTCCCGGCATGACGCGGCGCCTGTCGGCCTTGTCCGACACGCCGGCGCGCTGCCCGCCGACAGGGCGGCCGCTGCCCTGGACCTACAGTGAAGCTGCTGCTGCAAGGCAGCCAGGCTTCACCGCAACCGTTCAGGAGAATTTCATGAAATCCACGCCCGTTTCCCGCGCCCTCGTTGCCGTTGCCATGGCGAGCGCCGCGCTGTTCACCACGGCTGGCTGTGCGGTGGTGCGCGACCAGCAAAGCGTCGGTGCCTACATCGACGATGCCACCCTCACCACCCGGGTGAAGGCCAAGTTCGCGGAAGACCGGACGGTCAGCGCCATGGCCATCGGCGTGGAAACGCTCAACGGCGTGGTGCAACTGGCAGGTTTTGCCAAGAGCGCCGAAGAGCGCATGCTGGCCGAGCGCCTGGCGCGGGACATCCGAGGCGTCAAGGACGTCCGCAATGACATCATCGTGCGCAACTGACGATCCATGGCCCCTGCCGCTGGTCAGTGGCGTCCTGCACGCAGGCAGCGGCGAAAATCCTAGAATGGGCGCGTTGCCGCAACCGCCGGCCCGCGGTCGGCGGACCGAGAGCGAGCAAGCCCCATTGATGCCCAAACTGAAGACTTTTCTCGTTGAGGACAGCCCGGTCATCCGGTTCAACCTGGTCGCGGCGCTGGAAGACCTGGCGCCAGTCGAGATCGTGGGATTTGCCGAGTCGGCCAGCGAGGCCCGGCATCAACTGGACGCCATGCTCGCCGCCAACGGCTGCGACCTGGTGATCATCGATGTCTTCCTCAAGGATGGCTCGGGCCTGGATGTGCTGCGCCAACTGGGTGGGCAGGGCGTGCGGTTGCGGTCGGTGGTGCTGACCAATTACGCCACGCCGGAGATCCGTGCCGAGTGCCTGCAACTGGGCGCGGCCCGGGTGTTCGACAAGTCGCGCGATATCGATGCCCTGGTCAGCTATTGCATCGATCTCGCGGCGGCCTGACTGGCGGCCACCACCGGTGCCGAGTACCGGTCCCGGTCGGCAGCGCCTACTGGATCAGCCCGTTTTTCAGGGCGTAATAGGTCAGATCGCTGTTGGTGCTGAGCGAGAGCTTGTCCAGCACGCGGGAACGGTAGGTGCTGACCGTCTTGACGCTCAGGAACATCTGCTCGGCGATGTGGCCCACGGTTTCACCCTGGGCCAGACGCAGGAACACCTGCAGCTCACGCTCGCTCAGGCTTTCGTGCGGCAACTGGTCACCGGTGCCGAGCACGCTGTCGGCCAGCAGCTCGGCCACCTGGGGCGTGATGTAGCGCCGCCCGAGTGCCACGGTGCGGATGGCGCTGGCGATGTCGTCCGGATCGCACTCCTTGTTCAGGTAGCCGCTGGCGCCCAGGCGCAGCAAGGTGGTGGCGTAGTGGGTTTCGGGGAAACCACTGAGAATCAGCACGGGCAGGTCCGGGTAGCGCGCGCGGATGGCTGCCAGGGCGTCGACGCCATTCTGGTCGGGCATGGACAGGTCCATCAGCAGGACGTCGATGTCGCCCTGGCGTGCGATCTCCAGCGCATCCTTGCCCGTGCAGCCCTCGGCGGCCACGCGCAGGTCCACCTGCTCGGACAGGAACTGGCACAGCCCGGTGCGGACAATGGCGTGATCGTCGACGATTCCGATGCGGATCATGGTGGCACCTGACGGGAGGGTGTCTTTGTCGCAGCAGTATAAGGTGGGCACATGAAATGGAGTCTGAACGCCATGGCCAAGTGGGCCTCGGGCCGGTTCATCGGACCGGTGGCGATCTCGCTGGCCGTGCTGGTGCTGGTCGTGAGCGAGCTGGGGTTCCACCGGCAGCAGGGCATCAGCGTGAACCGGGAGGCCAGCATCGAGGCCCAGATGATCGTTGGTGACCTGAGCCGGGCACTGCTGTTCATGGAGAGTGCGGAGCGCGGCTACATGCTGACCGATCGCCACGACTACCTGGCTCCCTACCTGGAGCAGGAACGCAGCTTCCAGCAGATCCTGGCCAGCGCGGAGCACATCGCCGCTGGCAACGAGCACCTGCGCGAGAAGCTGTCCCAGCTGGTCGAGCTGGCCAGGCAGAAGCACTCCGAGATGCGGACCGTTCTCGAGCGTTTCGATGCCGGTGATCGCGACGGGGCGATCGAGCTGACGCTGACCGATATGGGGCGGGAGATGATGGTGCAGATCAGCACCCTGGCCGAGCAGGTCATCCGGGAAGAGAGCCATGGCTACACGCAAACCAGCCTGGACCGCGACCGGGTGTTGCGCGCCAGCCGGGTGGGTATCTGGGTGCTGGTGATCGTGTGCGTGGTCGGGGCCGTGTCCCTGATGCGCTTGAGCCGCAACCGGGAGGCGGAGCGCCGTGTCGCGATGCTGCAGCTCCATGCCGAGCGCGACCGGCTCGATGAAGAGGTCGTGCGGCGAACCGCCGAGACGATCGAGCTGGCGCGCCACATGGAGCGCGTGCGCGAAGACGAGCGCGCCCGCCTGGCGCGGGAGCTGCACGACGAACTGGGCGGGCTGCTGACCGCGGCCAAGCTCGATCTGGCGCGGATTCGCAAGCGCATCCATGACGACACCGGCACCAAGCAGCAACTGGTGGATCACCTGGGCCAGACGCTGGATGCCGGCATCGCGCTCAAGCGCCGGATCATCGAGGACCTGTGGCCTTCGTCGCTGTCGAACCTGGGCCTCAGGCGCACGCTGCAGATCCAGTGTGCCGAGTTTTCCCAGCGTGCCGAGCTGCCGGTGGATGCCGTGGTGGACGAGGTCACGCTGGCGCCGGAGCGGGCGCTGGCGGTGTACCGGCTGGTGCAGGAAGCGCTGACCAATGTGGCCAAGTACGCGCAGGCCAGCCGCGTGCGCGTCGTGCTGCGCCGCCTGCACGACCAGGTGGAAGTGCTGGTCGAAGACGATGGCAAGGGCTTCGACGTCGACGCCACGCTGCTGTCCGGGGGGCATGGTTTGCAGGGTATGCGGTTTCGAATCCGTGCCTGTGGCGGTGATGTGGTCATCCGCTCGTCGCCGTCCCGGGGCACCACCGTACGGGCGGTGCTGCCCGTGTGACCGGCGGCGGTGTCGGCCTCGTCCTACACGCCGCGGCGGCGCCGTCGGACGGCCACCCGGGGGCAGCCATCCTACGATGGGACATGTTCGGAGGTCCGCGGCGGGGCTTCGCTCCGGAAAGGCCCGCCGCGGACCCGATCGCAGGAGGACCACGACGATGATGAACGCGCTGACACGACCACTTTGTGCCCTGGTCTGGGCGTTGCCCCTGGCCTCCGCCCTGGCCGCGGACGACCGTGCCGGGATCGAGGCGCGCTACCAGGCCGACCGCCGGGCCTGTCTGGAACAGGTCGATGCGGACTCGCGCAGGGCCTGTCTGCGCGATGCCGGCGCCGTGCGACAGGAGTCCCTGCGCGGCCTGCGTGATGCCGGGGTGGACGAAGCCCAGCGCCAGCGCAATGCCATCGCCCGGTGTGCCGTGCACAAGGGCGCGCTCGATCGGGCCATGTGCGAACGCATGGCCCTCGGAGAAGGCGTTTCCAGCGGCAGCGTCGAAGGCGGCGGGGTGCTTCGCCAGCTCGAGGTCGAGATCGACCCCGAGCCCGCGCGCGACCCGCGCTGAACAGCCATCCTGCCCGGAGGAGGCCCGTCATGGACCACTGGGACTATCTGTCGCTGGCCTTGCTCTCCCTGCTGGCCGTGGGGGGAGCGGTCTGGCTGTTTGGCGCACTGGCCGACATGCTTGACCAGCCGGACTGAAGGCATCCCGGGGCCAGCCTCAGTAGTGCGGTGGCAGCTCGTCGCGCAGGCTGCGGAAGGTCGGCTGGTCCTGGTCCTGCTGGTACCGCAGCGCCACGAGTTCGCGCGTCAGCAGGTCGATGCGCTCCTGCTGTTGCGCCACCAGCGTGTTGAGCGTATCGAGCAGGTCTTCGGCGTAGCTGAGCTTGATCTCCAGCTGGGTCAGCCGCTCGTCGGTGCGGTCGGGGTTCATTCGGGTTGCTGCTCCAGTGCGGCCGAGTTCATGCAGTAGCGCAAACCGGTGGGCGCCGGGCCGTCTTCGAACACGTGGCCCAGGTGGGCGCCGCACTGGCTGCACACCGTTTCCGTGCGCACCATGCCGTGGCTGCGGTCCACGATCTCGGTGATGGCGCCCGGCACGGCCTGCCAGAAACTGGGCCAGCCGCACCCGGCATCGAACTTGGTGCCGGCGTCGAACAGGTGGTTGCCGCAGCAGATGCAGTGGTAACGGCCGCCGGTCCAGACCTGCTCGTACCGGCCGGTGAACGGGCGCTCGGTATGGGCGCGGCGGGTGACGTCGAAGGCACCGGGTTCGGCGCCCTTGGCCGCCAGAATGGCACGCCATTCGGCGCCGCTCTTGTGGATGGGAAAGTCGCTCATGGGGGCTCCTGTCGTGGCCGAACCTGTTCGCCCCGGCGGGGCCGACGCCACCTGGCTATTGTCCACGGGGTGGCTCCCCGGGGGCGGCGATCCGTCGCATCCTTGACGATCCGGATGGGAAGGCGCGGCCGATTGGTGCATGATGTCGGGTTATGGAGCGAACGGTCGTTCGTTTTTCCAGTCGGGTCCGCTCTGGCAACCCCATTTCATTCATCGACAGGAGATACGCCCATGCAGGGACAAATGCAAAGCCAGCCATTGCTGATTTCGTCGCTCATCGTCCACGCCGAGCGCCATCACGGGAGCACGGAAATCGTCTCGCGCCGGGTCGAGGGTGACATCCATCGCGCGACCTGGCGCAGCGTATCCCGCCGCTCGCGCCAGATTGCCAATGCGCTGGATGCCTTGCACCTGGGGTTTGGTGAACGCGTGGGCACGCTGGCCTGGAATGGTTACCGCCACCTGGAGCTGTACTTCGGCGTCAGTGGCTCGGGGCGCGTGCTGCACACCCTGAACCCGCGCCTGCACCCGGAACAACTGGTGTGGATCATCAACCACGCCGACGACCGCGCGCTGTGCTTTGACATGACGTTCCTGCCGCTGGTGCAGGCGGTCTGGAGCAAATGCCCGGGCGTCAAGCACTGGGTTGCCTTGTGCGACGCCGATGCGCTGCCCGCCGACAGCGGCATCCCGGGGCTGCAGAGCTACGAGACCTGGATCGGGGCCTACGGCGACACCTACATCTGGCCCGAGTTCGACGAGAACACCGCCTCGAGCATGTGCTACACCAGCGGCACCACCGGCAACCCGAAGGGGGCCGTGTATTCGCACCGCTCCACCGTGCTGCACGCCTACGGTGCGGCGCTGCCCGACGCGCTGGGCTGCTCGGCGCGCGATGCCGTGCTGCCGGTGGTGCCCATGTTCCATGTCAATGCCTGGGGCCTGCCGTATTCGGCGGCGGCGGTGGGCTGCAAGCTGGTGTTCCCGGGCCCGGCGCTGGACGGCAAATCGGTCTACGACCTGATCGAGGGCGAGCAGGTGACCATGGCCGCCGGCGTCCCCACGGTGTGGCAGATGCTGCTGGGCCACGTGCAGTCCAACCAGTTGACGTTCTCCTCGCTCAAGCGCACGGTGATCGGCGGCGCGGCCTGCCCGCCGGCCATGATCTCGGCCTTCCGCGACGGGTGCGGTGTCGAGGTTCTGCACGCCTGGGGCATGACCGAGATGTCGCCGCTGGGCACGGTGTGCACGCTCAAGAACGCGCAACTGGCCCTGTCCCCGGAGGAACAGAACGGGATCCGGCTCAAGCAGGGGCGCTCGATCTTCGGCGTGGACATGAAGATCGTCGATGGCGAGGGC
Organism: Hydrogenophaga sp.; assembly: GCF_028698005.1. Lineage (GTDB taxonomy): Bacteria > Pseudomonadota > Gammaproteobacteria > Burkholderiales > Burkholderiaceae_C > Hydrogenophaga. Next base: position 30,791 of record NZ_JAQVEJ010000002.1, on the reverse strand, counting down.
AAGGAACTGCCCTGGGACGGCAAGACCTTCGGCGACCTGCTGGTGCGCGGCCCGTGGATCATTGCCAGCTACTTCAAGGGCGAGGGCGGCGATCCGCTGCAGTACGACGAGGCCGGCCGGGGCTGGTTCCCGACCGGCGACGTGGCCACCATCGACGCCGACGGCTTCATGCAGATCACCGACCGCAGCAAGGACGTGATCAAGTCCGGCGGCGAATGGATCAGCTCCATCGACATCGAGAACATCGCCATGGCGCACCCGGCGGTGGCGATGGCGGCCTGCATCGGCATGAAGCATCCCAAGTGGGACGAGCGCCCCATCGTGGCGGTGGTCAGGAAGCCCGGCGCCGAACTCACGCGCGAGGCGTTGCTCGCCTTCTATGAGGGCAAGATCGCCAAGTGGCAGATTCCCGACGATGTGGTGTTCGTCGACGCCATTCCGCTGGGGGCCACCGGCAAGATGCAGAAGATGACCCTGCGCCAGCAACTGGCCGACTACCGGCTGCCGGGCATCTGACCGGCGGTACCGGGTGATGGGCGGCTGGTCGCGTCGCGATGCCCTGGCGGGCCTGCTGGCCGCCGGCGGCCATGGACTGCTGGGCGCGGCCGGCGCGGGGCCGGCGGCACCCGCGCTGGTGCGCATGGCCTTCATCGACCCGCTGTCCGGTCCGTCGGCCGACATCGGCCGCAACAGTCTGCGCAGCTGGCAGTACATGGCCCGGCAACTGCCGGGGCCGGATGCCCGGGTGCGTTTCCTGGTCGCCGGCTTCGACAACAAGGGCTCGCCGCAGGAAAGCATCAACGCCCTGAAGGCGGCGATTGACCAGGGCTTTCGCTACGTTGTGCAGGGCAACGGATCGGCGGCGGCCATGGCGCTGTCCTCGGCCATCCAGCGCCACAATGCCCGGTTTCCCGACCGCGCCGTGCTGCTGATCAACTACGCGGCGATGGATCCGGCCCTGACGGCCGAGCGCTGCAGCTACTGGCATTTCCGCATCGACGCCGACACGGCCATGAAGATGCGTGCCCTGACCCGCTACATGGCCGCACAGCCGGGCCTGGAGCGGGTGTTCCTGATCAACCAGGACTACGCGCACGGGAAGCAGTTCGCGCGCTATTTCAAGCAGGAAAGCCTCGCCTTGCCCTGGTCGGTGCAGATCGTCGGTGACGTGTTGCACGCGCCATTCGTGCTGAAGGATTTCACCAGCCATGTCCGCCGGATCCGCGATGCCGGGGCGCAGGCGGTCGTCACCGGCAACTGGGGTGACGACCTGCGACGGCTGCTGATGGCGATGCAGGACGAGGCGCTGTGGCTGCCGGTTTTCGCCTATTACCCGGCCCTGGCCGGCGCGCCGACGGTGCTTGCCGCCTCCGGGGAACGTCTGCCGGTGTACCAGGTGTCCACCAGCCATGGCAGCCGGCCGGAGGAGGTGGAGCGCCTGGCCAGGGGATTTCGCCAGGCCTACGGGGAGGATCTGGTGATCATGGCGGCCTATGACGGCATCCAGATGCTGCTGCACGCCATGGCGCAGACGGGCTCGACCGACTCCGCGGTGGTGGCGGCGCGGCTGGAGGGCATGATCTTCCGCGGCTTCGATGGTCCGGTGGCGATGCGGGCGGTCGACCACCAGCTCCAGAAGGGCGTTTACATATCGCGCTGGCAGAAGGTCGGGGGCAGCGGTGCCGAAGGGACCGGCTACGCGTTCGTCCCCGTGCAGCACCTGCCCGCCGCCGCGCTGACATCGGCACCCGGTTGCCAGATGGAGCGGCCCTGACCCGGTGACCGCTACCGATGTGCGAGCGCCAGTCGCCTGTGTGATATGTGCTAGGGCATTCCCTGAGGGCAGGCTCACGTGTGCGGGGTACCCTGACACTTTCGCCACACAGGAGACATGTACCATGCGCCTTGCTTTGAAAACCATCGCCGTCGCCTCCCTGGCGATGAGCCTGTCGGCTGCCTATGCGCAAAAGGGTGAAACGGTCAAGATCGCGCTGATTGATCCGCAGACCGGCCTGATGGGGCCGCTGGGCCAGAACCAGATGCGCAGCTGGCAGTTTTTTGCCGACGAGTTCAGCAAAAACAACCCCGCCGGGGTGAAGTTCGAGCTGGTTGCCTTCGACAACAAGCTCAGCCCGGCCGAAAGCCTGACCGCCTTCAATGCCGCGCTCGACCAGGGCGTGCGTTACTTCGCCCAGGGCAACGGATCGTCGGTGGCGGGCGCGCTGATCGACGCCATCAACAAGCACAACGCGCGCAACCCGGGCAAGGAAGTGCTGTTCCTGAATTACGCTGCGGTGGACCCGGATTTCACCAACAGCAAGTGCAGCTACTGGCACTTCCGCTTCGATGCCGACACCTCGATGAAGATCGAGGCCATGACCACCTTCATGAAGGACCAGAAGGACGTCAAGAAGGTCTACCTGCTCAACCAGAACTACTCGCATGGCCACCAGGTGGCCAAGTTCGCCAAGGAAGCGCTGGCCCGTAAGCGCCCTGACGTGCAGATCGCCGGTGAAGACCTGCACCCCCTGGCCCAGGTGCGCGATTTCGCTCCCTACATTGCCAAGATCAAGGCATCGGGTGCCGACACCGTGATCACCGGCAACTGGGGGTCGGACCTGGCGCTGCTGATCAAGGCGGCCAACGAGGGCGGCTACGAGGGCAAGTTCTACACCTACTACACCGGTGTGACCGGTACCCCCACCGCGCTCGGTACCGGTGGAGCCGGTCGCGTGTACCAGGTGGCCTACTCGCACTACAACATGGGCGGCCAGATGGGCAAGTGGATGGCCGATTTCAAGGCCAAGTACAACGACGACATGTTCACCGGCGCGGTTCCCTCGGCCTACAACGTGCTGACGCAAGCCATGGCCAAGGCCAAGTCCACCGATCCGGTCAAGGTCGCCGCGGCCATGGAAGGCCTGAAGGTCAACAACTACAACGGCGAGGTCGAGATGCGCAAGACCGACCACCAGTTGCAGCAGGTGCTGTACCTGACGGTCTGGCAGAAGGCCGATGCCAAGTATCCCTACAGCCCCGAAAATACGGGCATGACACTGGCGCCGGTGAAGGAGTTCCCCTCCTACGTCTCCAGCACCCCGACCAGTTGCCAGATGAAGCGCCCGGGCTGAGGTGCGGGTATCGAGGGGCGGGTGCGTCCTGCCCTGCGGATGACATCGTTCCCCGGCACGGTGTCATTTTTTTTGCCGAAGGCTGGTTCGCCAGCCAGGGAAAGGTCGGTTCATGGAGTTTTTCATCATCTCCATGCTCAACGGCGTCAGCTACGGACTGCTGCTGTTCATGTTGAGCTCGGGGCTGACCCTCATCTTCAGCATGATGGGGGTCCTCAATTTCGCCCATGCCAGCTTCTATATGGTGGGGGCCTATGTCGGTTACACGGTGTCGAAGCACATCGGGTTCTGGCCCGCGCTGGTGGTGGCACCGCTGGTGGTGGGGGCGCTGGGAGCTCTGTTCGAGCGGCTGACGCTGCGCAAGGTCCACAAGTTCGGCCATGTGCCCGAACTGCTGGTGACGTTCGGCCTGTCCTACATCGTTCTGGAGCTGGTGCAGCTTGTCTGGGGGCGCACGGCGGTGGAGTTTCCGCCGCCGCAGGCGCTGCGCGGCCCGGCGTTCACGCTGGTGCACCACGCCAATGACTCGCTCGAGCTGGTCTGGGGCGCCGCGCAGGCAGCCTGCGGTGCCGAGGGGGTGCTGTGTTCGCCATTTCCGGCCACGCGCGGCTTCATGATGCTGGTGGCGGTGCTGATGCTGGTGGCGCTGTGGCTGCTGCTGACGCGCACCCGGATCGGTCTGGTGATCCAGGCGGCGCTGACGCATCCCGAGATGGTCGAGTCGCTCGGCCACAACGTGCCGCGCGTGTTCATGCTGGTGTTCGGCGCGGGGACGGCGCTGGCGGGGCTGGCCGGGGTGATCGGCGGCAGCACCTTCGTGACCGAGCCGGCCATGGCGGCCACCGTGGGGTCCGTGATCTTCGTGGTGGTGGTGGTCGGCGGCATGGGCTCGCTGCCTGGCGCCTTCCTGGCGTCCCTGCTGATCGGCGTGATCCAGACCTTCGCCGTCGGGCTGGACCACTCGTTCGTGAGCCTCGTGCAGCAGATGGGCGTGCCGCTGTCAGAGGGCCTGGCCAGCAACCCGGTGCTGCGGCTGACGCTGTCGCAGGTGGCGCCGATCCTGCCGTACCTGTTCCTGGTGCTGATCCTGATCTTCCGGCCCAAGGGGCTGCTGGGCACGCGGGAGGGATGACCGCTCATGGCAACGACAACACACTACGAATTCAAACCCTGGAACGTCGGCCGCTGGATCATCTGGTCGCTGTTTGCACTGCTGCTGCTGGTGGCACCCAAGGTCTTCGGCAGCAATCTGGCGGTGACCATGCTGTCGCAGATGGGCATCGCCATCGTCGCCTGCCTGTCCTACAACATCCTGCTGGGGCAGGGGGGCATGCTCAGCTTCGGGCACGCGGTGTACTCGGGCCTGGGCTCGTACATGGCCATCCATGCGCTGAACATGGTGTCCAACGGCGAGCTGCCGGTGCCGGTCAGCCTGATTCCGCTGGTGGGTGGCGTGGCCGGCCTGTTCTTCGCCATGTTGCTGGGGTATGTGACGACCAAGAAGGCCGGTACGCCCTTCGCAATGATCACCCTGGGCCTGGCCGAGCTGGTGTTTGCGATGTCGCTGATGTTCTCGGAGTTCTTCGGTGGCGAGGCCGGGGTGTCGGCCGACCGGATGGCCGGCGAGCCGTTCATGGGCATCACCTACGGGCCGGCGATCCAGGTGTACTACCTGATCGCCGTCTATACCTTTGTCAGCGTGGCGCTGATGTACGCGTTCACCCGCACGCCGCTGGGGCGCATGCTCAATGCCGTGCGCGACAACCCCGAACGTGTCGAGTTCATCGGCTACAACACGCAGATGGTGCGTTACCTGGCGTTCATGATTGCGGGCTTCTTCGCCGGCATCGCGGGCGGGCTGGGCGCCATCAACTTCGAGATCGTCACCGCCGAAGTCGTGGGCACGGTGCGCTCGGGCGGCTACCTGCTGTTCACCTTCCTGGGCGGCGCGACCTTCTTTTTCGGGCCGATCATCGGCGGCGTGCTCATGGTCTTCGCCGCGGTGCTGTTGTCCGAGCTGACCAAGGCCTGGCTGCTGTACCTGGGGCTGATCTTTCTGTTCATGGTGATGTACGCGCCGGGGGGGATCGCCAGCCTGATCATGATGAACCTGCGCGTCGCCGCGTTCGGCCGTCTGCGCGAGATCTGGGTGTCCTACCTGGCCCTGGGCGTGTCGGCGCTGCTGGTGCTGCTCGGCGCCGGGGCCGCGATCGAGATGATCTACCACCTGCAGCTCGATGCGGCCATGGGGGATGTCGTGACCTACCTGGGGGCACCGATGAATGTGCGCTCGGCCAGCAGCTGGTTTGGCGTGGTGTTCGTGACCCTGACCTGCCTGGGTGTGTTCGAGCTGGCACGCCGGCAGTTCATGGTCCAGTGGTCGGATATCCAGGCCGACATCGAGAAGGAAATCAAGCGCAGGGAGACGCAATGACGGCAGCAACCGCATTCCGCACGGCCCCGGTGGCCGATGGGCAGACCACCGTCCCGGACGCCCAGGGCAGGCTCGCGCTGGAGCTGCGCGACCTGCGCAAGAGCTTCGGCAAGACGGAGATCATCCGCGGCGTCAACCTGGCGGTGCGCGCGGGCGAGCGGGTGGCGATCATCGGACCCAATGGCGCCGGCAAGTCGACCCTGTTCAACCTGATTTCGGGCCGCTTCGCACCCAGCAGCGGCGAGGTCGTTCTCAACGGTACCCGCATCGACGGAAAGAAGCCCTACGAGATCAACCGCCTGGGGCTCTCGCGCAGTTTCCAGATCACCAACATCTTTCCCAAGCTCAGCGTGTTCGAGAACCTGCGCTGCGGTGTGCTCTGGAGCCTGGGCTACCGCTACACGCTGTTCCGTTTTCTGGCCGGCATGGACGATGTCAACGAACGGGCCGATGAACTGCTGAGCATGATCCGGCTGGAGAAAAAGCGCGACACGCTGGCCATGAACCTGACCTACGCCGAGCAGCGCGCGCTGGAGATCGGCATCACCATCGCCGGTGGTGCCAGCGTGGTCCTGCTGGACGAGCCGACCGCGGGCATGAGCCGGAGCGAGACCGGCCGCTTCATCGACCTGATCCGGGAGGTGACGCAGGGCAAGACGCTGCTGACGGTGGAACACGACATGGGTGTGGTGTTCGGCCTGGCCGACAAGATCGCGGTGGTGGTCTATGGCGAAGTGATCGCCTTCGACACACCCGAGGCCGTGCGGGCCAACCCGAAGGTACAGGAGGCCTACCTGGGGTCGGTGCTGGCCGAGCAGCAGGCGGCCGGGGCAGGGCATTGAGGAGCACCGGCATGCTGAGAATCCACAACCTGCACGCCTATTACGGCAAAAGCCATGTGCTGCATGGTGTCACCTTCGATGTGCGCGAGGGGGAGATCGTCGCCCTGCTCGGGCGCAATGGCTCGGGTCGTTCCACCACCGCCAAGGCGATCATGGGGTTGGTTGACTGCGAGGGCGTGATCGACTGGAAGGGGCGCGACATCCGCGGCCACAAACCCTTCGAGGTGGCGCACCTGGGTATCGGCTATGTGCCCGAAAGCCGGGACATTTTTCCCAAGCTCACGGTGCACCAGAACCTGATGCTGGGACAGAAGGGCCGGGGCAAGGCCTCGCGCTGGGGTTTCGACGACATGTACGCGATGTTCCCGCGCCTGAAGGAGCGCCAGCACACCGAGGCCGGGGTGCTCTCCGGCGGTGAGCAGCAGATGCTCACGCTGTGCCGCACGCTGATGGGCGACCCGGACCTGGTCATCATCGACGAACCCACGGAGGGCCTGGCGCCCAAGATCGTCGAGCTGGTGGGTGAGTACCTGCAAAAGCTCAAGGCCCGGGGCATTTCGGTGCTGTTGATCGAGCAGAAGCTGACGATTGCCATGAACATCTCGGACCGGGCGCTGGTCATGGGTCATGGCAGTATCGTGTTCGAGGGCACGCCTGACAGCCTGCGGGCCGACCCCTACATTCGCAAGGAGTGGCTGGAGGTCTGAGCGCTTCTGGCGGCGTTGACCTGTACGTGACAATGGGCGCTTGTCGCCAGGCACATTTTTTCTAAAATCGCACGATCGTTCGTTTTTTCGAACGGTGCCTGCACCGATTCAAACCGAGGAAATTCCATGACCGCTGAGTACCAGGTCCACGGTGACGTGGCCGTCATCACCTTGAACAACCCGCCGGTCAACGGCCTGGGGCTGGACACCCGCCGCGCGATCGTCGCCGGCCTGGAGCAGGCCGAGGAGGACCCGGCCGTCAAGGCCATCGTGCTGACCGGTTCCGGCAAGGCGTTTTCCGGTGGCGCCGATATCCGCGAATTCGGCACGCCCAAGTCGATCCAGGAGCCCAACCTGCTGTCGGTCATTGCCCGGGTGGAAAAGACCACCAAGCCGGTGGTGGCCGCCGTGCACAGTGTGGCCATGGGCGGCGGCCTGGAGCTGGCGCTGGGCGCTCACTACCGCATTGCCGCGCCGGGCGCCAGCATCGCGCTGCCCGAGGTCAAGCTGGGGCTGATCCCCGGTGCCGGCGGCACGCAGCGCCTGCCGCGCGTGCTGGGTGTCGAGGCCGCGCTGAACATGATCGTCAGCGGCGAGCCGGTCAAGAGCGAGCTGCTGGCGCAACTGCCGGGCCAGAAGCTGTTCGACAGGATGGCCGCATCGGTGGAGTCTTTGCTGGAGGAGGCACAGGCGCTGGCACGCGAAGTGGCCGCCCGGCACGCTGCCGACGGCACGCCCTTCCCGCTGGTGCGCGATCTGCCGTGCCGGCACAAGGATGGCGATGCCTACTTCCAGTTCGCGCGCAACATGGTCAAGGGCATGGCGAAGAACTTCCCGGCGCCCCTCAAGTGCGTGGACGCGGTGGAGGCGGCCACGCGCAGGAAGTTTGCCGAAGGCATGAGCTTCGAGCGCGAGATCTTCATCAACCTGATGTGGACACCGGAGTGCCGCGCGCTGCGCCACCTGTTCACGGCCGAGCGTGCCGCCAGCAAGATTCCCGACGTGCCGGCCGACACGCCCCGGCGCGAGATCCGCCGGGTCGCGGTGATCGGTGCCGGCACCATGGGTGGCGGCATTTCGATGAACTTCCTCAATGCCGGCATCCCGGTCACGATCCTGGAAACCAGCCAGGAGGCGCTGGACCGTGGCATTGGCGTGATGCGCAAGAACTACGAGGCGCAGGTCGGGAAAGGCAAGCTCAAGCAGGACAAGTACGAGCAGCGCATGGCCCTGCTGTCGAGCACACTGAGCTACGACGACATCAAGGACGCCGACCTGGTGATCGAGGCGGTGTTCGAGGAACTGGGCGTCAAGGAAAGCGTGTTCCGCCGGCTCGACGAGGTGATGAAGCCCGGCGCCATCCTGGCGTCCAACACCTCGACGCTGGACCTGAACAAGATCGCTGCCTTCACCCGGCGGCCGCAGGACGTGGTGGGCCTGCACTTCTTCAGTCCTGCCAACGTGATGAAACTGCTGGAGGTCGTGCGCGGCGAGGCCACGGCCAAGGACGTGATGGCCACCGTGATGGCCGTCGCGAAGAAGATCAAGAAGGTGGCCGTGGTCTCCGGTGTGTGCGACGGCTTCATCGGCAACCGCATGATCGAGCAGTACTCGCGCCAGGCCGGCTTCCTGCTCGACGAGGGCTGCACGCCCGAGCAGGTGGACAAGGCGATCGAGAAGTTCGGTTTCGCCATGGGGCCGTTCCGCATGGGCGACCTGGCCGGCAACGACATCGGCTGGGCGATCCGCAAGCGCCGTTATCAGGAATACCCGGAACTCAAGTACAGCAAGACCGCCGACCTGCTGTGCGAGCAGGGGCGCTTCGGCCAGAAGGTCGGCAAGGGCTGGTACGACTACGTGCCGGGCAAGCGCGACGCCATTCCGAATGCCGAGGTGGTGCAGATGATCGAGGCGCACCGCCAGGCGCTGGGCATCACGCCGCGCAAGATCTCCGACGAGGAGATCGTGCAGCGCCTGGTGTTCAGTCTGGTCAACGAGGCCGCCCACATCCTGGAGGAGGGCATAGCCAACAAGGCCAGCGACATCGACGTGGTCTACATCTTCGGCTACGGCTTCCCGGTGCACCGCGGTGGCCCGCTGAACTATGCGAACGAGGTGGGGCTGTTCAACGTGGTGCAGGCCATGAAGCGCTTCCAGCGCAACCCGCTGGACGATGCGCCGTTCTGGGAGCCCGCGCCGCTGCTGGCCCGCCTCGCGGCCGAAGGCCAGACCTTCTGATCGATGACCGCACGCACCAAGATTTGAGGAACCCATCATGACCAACGCCGTCATCGTTTCCACCGCCCGCACGCCCCTGGCCAAGAGCTGGAAGGGCGCCTTCAACATGACCCATGGCGCCACGCTGGGCGGCCATGTGGTCCAGCATGCCGTGCAGCGCGCCGGCATCGACCCGGCCGAGGTCGAGGACGTGATCATGGGTTGCGCCAACCCGGAGGGCGCGACTGGCGCCAACATCGCGCGCCAGATCGCGCTCAAGGCCGGTTTGCCCATCACCGTCTCGGGCATGACCGTCAACCGCTTCTGCTCATCGGGTCTGCAGACCATTGCGCTGGCCTCGCAGCGCATCATCGCCGGCGAAGGCGAGGTGTTCGTGGCCGGCGGCGTGGAAAGCATCTCGTGCGTGCAGCAGGAGATGAACCAGCACATGCTCAAGGACCTCGCGCTGGAAAAGCAGAAACCCGCGATCTACTGGAACATGCTGCAGACCGCCGAGCAGGTGGCCCAGCGCTACCGCATCGGCCGCGACGCCATGGACGAGTACGGCGCCGCGAGCCAGCAAAAGGCCACGGCGGCGCTCGAGGCCGGCCTGTTCAAGGACGAGATCGCGCCCATCACCGTGACCGCCGGCGTGGCGGACAAGCACCTGGGTCTGATCACCAGACAGGTGACGGTCGAGCACGACGAGGGCATCCGCCCGGGCACCACCTTCGAGACCATCCACGGCCTGCGCTCGGCGCTGCCGGGCGGCCTGGTCTCGGCCGGCAACGCCAGCCAGTTCAGCGACGGCGCGGGCGCCTGCGTGGTGGTGAGCGAGGACTACGCCAGCCGCAAGGGTCTCAAGCCCCTGGGCCGCTTCCTGGGCTTCGCCGTCGCCGGCTGCGAGCCCGACGAAATGGGCATCGGCCCGGTGTTCGCCGTGCCCAAGGTGCTGGCGCGCCTGGGCCTGAAGATGGATGACATCGACCTGTGGGAGCTGAACGAAGCCTTCGCGGTGCAGGTGATCTACTGCCGCGACAAGCTGGGTATTCCGGGCGACCGCCTGAACGTCAACGGAGGGGCCATCGCCGTTGGACATCCCTACGGTGTCTCGGGCCAGCGCCTGACGGGCCATGCGCTCATCGAAGGCAAACGCCGCGGTGCCAGGCGCGTGTGCGTGACGATGTGCATCGGCGGCGGCATGGGCGCCGCCGGGGTCTTCGAGGTGCTGTAAGCGCGGCGGCCACCAGCAGTCCTTCACCGGAATGCCCCGCCCGGACCGTCAGGTCGGCGCGGGGCGTTCTGTTTTTGCCGGACCGGATCAGTGTGCGGTGCGCGGGTGCCGCTTGAACAGCACGGCCACCACGATGCAGGCCAGCACCACGCTGCTGCAGAAGCAGCCCAGCGCCACGTTCATGCCCCAGCGGTCGGCGATCCAGCCGATGCCGAGCATGGGCAGCATGGATCCCAGATAGCCGACGACGAGGTAGGTGGACAGCAGGCCCGAGCGGTTGTGGTCGGAGGCGACCTTGTTGATCATGGTCATGCCCGAGAGCATGGTCAGGGCGTGACCGAGCGCGGTGAGCAGCACGCCGGCAAAGAACAGCGTGGACGAGGTGGCCACCAGGTTGACCATCAGCAGCGCGTTGCTCGCGGCAATTGCCAGCAGGCCGGCAAACCCGCACCAGCGCACCGGCAGGCGGCGCACCATGAGCTGGAAGGTGGCCGACACGAACAGGATCAGGGCCACGGCCGTGCCACTGACCACGGGGCCATGCCAGGGCACCATCTTGTCGAGGAACAGCGGCAGCATCGAGGCGTACAGGCCGAACACGCCGAAGGCCACGAAGGGCATGGCGCACGTCAGCACGAACACGCCGGAGTCGGCGGCGCCGGGCCAGGTGAGCCGGGGAACGATGTCGGCCTTGGCCAGCGGGCGGTGGGCGACGGCGTCATCACCCTGCGGCAGTTGGATCTTGCGCAGGCCAACGATGCCCAGCAGCGCCAGTGCCAGCGAGGGGATGTAGGTGGTGACCAGGGGCCAGGGCACCCACTGGCCCATGATGCCGCCGATCAGCGGTCCGATGCCGAAGCCGAGGGCGATCAGCGTGCTGCTGAGCAGGGCCATGCGGCCGCGCTTCTCGCGCGGCACCACCTGCGTGAAACCCAGCGAGGCGCTGGTGGTGATCATGCTGGACGAGGCACCCACGATGAAACGGCCCACCGTCAGGGACACGGCATTCCACGCCAGCATGGAGATCAGCGTGCCGACCCAGGCCGCCGCGAGCGCCCACACCATGGTGGGCCGGAAACCCAGCAGGTCCGGCAGGCGGCCGAAGAACAGCAGGGCGCTCAACGCGCCAGCCATGTAGATCACATAGATCAGCGACACCTCGATCGTCTGCAGCTGCCATGCCTCCCGGTACAGCCCGTACAGCGGGCTGATGAGCGCCGTGCCCATCACACCCACGGTCATGGCAAAGCTCAGCAGGGCGAGGGAGCGGAAACTGGACGACATGGCTAGCGGTCAATCTGCGCAGGTGCAGACGGTGCGGGGGAAGGGGGAGAAAGGAAGAGGAGGGGGTCGGGCCTGACTGGGGGGATGCGGTCAGCCCATGGCCTGGAAGCGTTGCGAGATCTTCTGCAGCGCCCGCTGGGTGGCGGCGAACTCCTCGGGCGTCAGGTCCGCCAGGATCGTGCGTTCGATGTCCAGGCTTTTCGCCAGGATGCTGGTGACCGTGGCATGCCCCTGCGGCGTGAGCGCGATGAGCTTGCCGCGTCGGTCCTGCGGGTCCTGCTGCCAGTCGACCAGACCACTCTTGCGCAGGTAAGCGAGCACGCGCACGAGCGAGCTGGTATCCAGGTACAGCGCATGGGCGAGGTCCTTCTGGCGCATGGGTTCGCCGTGGTCGTACAGCGCGATCAGCGGTGAACGGGTGGCATCACTCAGACCTTCGTCCTTGAAGGCCATGTCGATCTGCCGGCGCCACTGGCGGTACACGCTGCCCACCAGCAGGCCGAAGCGCGTGCGGCGGTGCTGGGGGGCAGAGGCGGTGGTGGTCATGGTCGGGATTGGCGGGACAGGTCCGGTATTGTGCGCAGGCAGCGGCAAGTTGTTTGCATGCAAACCAATTGACCCGCGGCCTGTCCCGGGTATCCGCACCGGAAAGGTGCGGCGGTCGTCGCCCAAAGGACAGGCGGGCACGCGCGCGCGCTTTGATAATTTGCGGCATGTCCACATCCCTGCGCTCCACCCTCGACTTCCTGCTCCACGACTGGCTCCGGGCCGAGGCACTCGCCGCGCGCGAACGCTACGCCGACCACTCGCGCGAGACCTTTGGCGCGGTGCTGGACACCTGCGAGCGCATCGCACGTGAAAAATTCGCGCCCTTCAACCGTCTCGTGGACACCCAGGAGCCGCAGTTCGACGGCGAGAAGGTGATCCTGCCGCAAGCGACGCACGACGCCCGCCGGGCCTACGCCGAGTCGGGCATGCTCAGCGCGGCGCAGGACTATGACATGGGTGGCATGCAGTTGCCGTTCGTGGTCGAGTCCGCGGCCAACAGTTTCTTTGCCAAGGCCTCGGTCAGCATCGGCGCCAACCTGCTGACCACGGGCAATGCCAACCTGCTGATGGCACATGGCACCGAACGGCAGCGGCAGGTGTTCGCGCGCAACGAATACAACGGGCGTTTCACCGGGACCATGTGCCTGTCCGAACCGCAGGCCGGCTCCAGCCTGAGCGATGTGGCCACGCGGGCCGTGCCCGACGGGGATGGATCGGCCGACGACCCGCTCGGTCCACGCTACCGGCTGCACGGCCACAAGATGTGGATCTCCTCGGGCGACCACGAGATGGCCGAGAACATCGTGCACCTGGTGCTGGCCAAGATCCCGGATGCCGACGGCAGGCTGGTGCCGGGCGTCAGGGGCATATCGCTGTTCATCGTGCCCAAGCACCTGGTGGACACCGAGGGCCGGCTCACCGGCGAGCGCAACGACGTGGCGCTGGCGGGCCTGAACCACAAGCTGGGCTGGCGCGGCACCACCAACACGCTGCTCAACTTCGGTGAGGGCCGCTACCCGGTGCGCGGCGGTGCCGGCGCCATCGGTTACCTCGTGGGGCGCCCGGGCGACGGCCTGCGCTGCATGTTCCACATGATGAACGAGGCGCGCATCGCCATCGGCATGGCGGCGACGATGCTCGGCTATGCCGGGTTCGAGGCCAGCCTCGACTATGCGAAGAACCGCCCGCAGGGCCGCCCGCTCGGTATGGGCGGCAAGGACGCGGGTGCGCCGCCCGTGCGCATCATCGAGCACGCCGACGTCAAACGCATGCTGCTGGCGCAGAAGAGCTACTGCGAGGGCGCCCTGGCGCTGGGCCTGTACGGTGCCCTGCTGGTGGACGAGCAGCGCACGGGCACGCCCGAGGCGGCCGATGAGGCGCGGCTGCTGCTGGAGGTGCTCACCCCCGTCATCAAGAGCTGGCCCAGCGAGTTCTGCCTGGAGGCCAATTCGCTGGCGATCCAGATCCACGGCGGTTATGGTTACACGCGCGACTTTCCGGTCGAGCAGTACTGGCGCGACAACCGGCTGAACATGATCCACGAGGGCACGCACGGTATCCAGGCGATGGACCTGCTGGGCCGCAAGGTGGTGATGGAGGGCGGCCGCGGACTGCAGTTGCTGGCCGGCCGCATCCACCGCACCATCGAGCGCGCCATCCAGGTGCCCGAGCTGGCCGCCTGCGCCAACGCGCTCGGGCAGGCCTTGCAGGACGTGGGCGCCGCGACCCAGGCGGCCTGGGCCACCGGCGATCCGCAGGCGGCGCTGGCCAATGCCGTACCCTACATGCAGGCCTTCGGCCACACCGTGCTGGCCTGGATCTGGCTCGACGTGGCGCTGGCGGCCATCGCGCTGCCGGCGTCGCCCGCGCGCCAGGGACGGCTGGCGGCCGCGCGCTACTTCTTCCACTATGAGTTGCCACGCATCGGCGCCTGGCTCAAGGTGGTGCGCGAGCGCGACCTCACCTGCGCCACCCTGCCCGAGAATGCGTTCTGATCACCATCGACAAGGAGACATACATGACCCGTACCATTCAGCAGCTTTTTGACCTCAAGGGCAAGACGGCCCTGGTGACCGGCGGTTCGCGCGGTCTGGGCCTGCAGATGGCGCACGCCCTCGGGGAGGCCGGTGCCCGTCTCGTCATCAGCTCGCGCAAGGCCGAGGATCTGGAGCAGGCGACGGCCGAGCTGCAGGCGGCGGGCATCGACGCGCGCTGGATCGCCGCCGACTGCCAGCACGAGGACCAGATCCGGCGCCTGGCTGCCGAGACGCTGGAGCGCGTCGGGGACGTGGACATCCTGGTCAACAACGCGGGCGCGGCCTGGGGCGCGCCGGCCGAAGACCATCCGCTGGAGGCCTGGGACAAGGTGCTGAACCTGAACGTGCGCAGCTACTTCCTGCTCAGCCAGCTCATCGCCAAGGGCAGCATGATTCCGCGCCAGCGGGGCAGCATCATCAACACCGCGTCCATCGCGGGTCTCGGTGGCAACCCCCGGGGCATGAACACCATCGCCTACAACACCTCCAAGGGCGCGGTGATCAACTTCACCCGTGCGCTGGCGGCGGAGTGGGGCGACCGTGGCATCCGCGTCAACGCCATCTGCCCGGGCTTCTTCCCGAGCAAGATGACCAAGGGCACGCTGGCGGCCATGGGCGAGGACCAACTGGCCGCGCACGCCCCGCTGGGGCGCCTGGGCGATGACGAGGACCTCAAGGGCATCACCGTGCTCTACGCCTCGGACGCCGGCAAGCACATCACCGGACAGTGGCTGGCCGTCGATGGCGGCGTGTCGATCATCACCGGAGGGTGAGCAGCCGGGCCCGCGAGGCTGTATCGTTCACCCATGAACTTTGAAGTACACATTCCTTTCGTCGAGCTGCTGGGCTTCGAGCTGCGGAAGTTCGAGGGCGGTGAGGCCGAGATCGCCTTCGCGCCCCGGCCCGAACACGAGAACTCGTTCAGCGTGGTGCACGGCGGTGCCAGCATGACCCTGCTGGACGTGGCCATGGCCCACGCGGCGCGTTCCGTCGAGCCGGGCATGGGCTGCGTCACCATCGAAATGAAGACCAGCTTCATGCGTCCCGCGCAGGGCGCGTTGCTGGCGCGGGGCCGGCTGCTGCACCGCACGGCCACCATGGCTTTCACCGAAGGCCGCATTGTCGACGCGCAGGGCCGCCTGTGTGCCCATGCCACGGGCACGTTCAAGTACGTGCCCCGGCTGCCGGTCGGCGGACGCAAGACACAGCCGCTCAATACGATCAGGACCGACTGAACATCCCGTAGAACCCACCGGAGCCCAACGATGCCAACCAACCGCCAGATCCTGCTCGACAACCGCCCCCAGGGCGAGGCCACCGCCGACAACTTCAAGCTCGTGAGCAGCGAAACCCCGGCCCTGCAGGAAGGCCAGGTGCTGGTGCGCCACCATTTCCTCAGCCTCGATCCCTACATGCGCGGGCGCATGAACGACAGCAAGAGCTATGCGGCATGCCAGCCGCTGGGCGAGGTGATGATCGGTGGCACGGTGGGCGAGGTGGTCGAGTCGCGGCACCCGAAGTTCCAGCCCGGCGACAAGGTGGTGGGCATGGGGGGCTGGCAGGAGTGGAGCGTGGTCGACGCCAGCCAGCCCGGCGCGCTGCGCAAGGTGGACACCACCCATGTGCCGCTGTCGTACTACCTGGGCGCCGTCGGCATGCCGGGTGTCACGGCCTGGTACGGCCTGGTGAAGATCATCGCGCCCCAGGCGGGCGACACGGTGGTGGTCAGTGCCGCGACGGGGGCGGTCGGCAGCGCGTTTGCAGCGCTGGCCAAGGCGCGCGGCTGCCGCGTGGTGGGCATTGCCGGTGGCCCCGAGAAGTGCCAGTACGCGGTGCAGGAACTGGGCTACGACGCCTGTGTGGACTACCGCCAGCACAAGGACGCGTATTCGCTGGCCAAGGCACTCAAGGATGTCTGCCCCAAGGGCATCGACGGCTATTTCGAAAACGTCGGCGGCATGGTGATGGACGCCGTCATGCTGCGCATGAACGCCTTCGGGCGCATCGCGCTGTGCGGCATGATCGCCGGTTACGACGGCCAGCCGCTGCCCATGACCAACCCGTCGCTGATTCTCATCAGCCGGCTCAAGCTCGAGGGCTTCATCGTCAGCGAGCACATGGAAGTCTGGCCCGAGGCGCTGGCCGAGCTGGGTGGCCTGGTGGCGCAGGGCAAGCTGCGGCCGCGCGAGACCATCGCACAGGGCATCGAATCGGCGCCCGAGGCCTTCCTGGGTCTGCTCAAGGGCAGGAACCTGGGCAAGCAGCTCGTGAAGCTGATCTGAGTGACATCGTGTATCGGCGGCAGCGGCATTCTTTCGACGAAATCCGGGAACGACCCCTTTGAACGGCCTTTCTGATCACGATGCCGGTACCGGGCTTGCCTGGCGCTGCCTGCCTTTTCATGCCATGTCGGCCGATACGCTGTACCGGCTGCTGCGATTGCGCTCGGAGGTGTTCGTGGTCGAGCAGCGCTGCGTGTTCCTGGACCTGGATGGGCTCGATGCCGGTTGCCTGCATGTGCTGGGCGAAGCGCCGGACGGCGAGGGTGGCGTGAGGCTGCTGGCCTCGACGCGGCTGGTGCCGGCGGGGCGCGGGTTTGCCGAGGCCAGCATCGGCCGGGTGGCGACGGCGCCGTCGGTGCGGGGCAGCGGACTCGGCCATGCGCTCATGGCGACCTCCATCCGCATGCTGCATGCGCTCTGGGGCGTGCAACCCATCCGCATCGGTGCGCAGGCCCATCTCGAAGCTTTCTACAACCGGCACGGTTTCATCTCGGACAACAAGCCGTACGTCGAGGATGGCATCCCGCACATCGAGATGATCCGCCCCTGAAGGCGACCACCACCGAGGAGACCACAGGCATGATTTCGGATTTCAAGGGCAAGACGGCGGTGCTCACCGGGGCCGGCTCCGGCTTCGGTCTGGCATGCGCACGCATTGGCGCGCGGCTGGGCATGAACCTCGTGCTGGTGGACGTGCAGCAGGACGCGCTCGATGCCGCGGCCGCCGAGATGCAGGCCGCCGGCGCACCGGTGCTCGCGCAGTGTGTGGATGTGTCCGACGCCGCACAGATGGAGGCGCTGGCGCAGGCGGTGCAGGCGCGTTTCGGTGCGCCGCATGTCGTGTTCAACAACGCGGGCGTGGGTTCCGGTGGCCTGATCTGGGAAAACTCGGTGCGCGACTGGGCGTGGGTGCTCGGCGTCAACGTCTGGGGGGTGATCCACGGCGTGCGGCTGTTCACGCCCATGATGCTCGCCGCCGCCCAGGCCGATCCGGCCTACCGCGGGCACATCGTCAACACCGCCAGCATGGCGGGACTGCTCACGCCGCCGAACATGGGCGTGTACAACGTGAGCAAGCACGCGGTGGTGAGCCTGAGCGAAACGCTGTACCAGGATCTGCGGCTGGTCACCGACCAGGTGAGCGCGAGCGTGCTGTGCCCTTATTTTGTCGCCACCGGCATCGGCCAAAGCCAGCGCAACAGGCCGGCCGAGCTGGCGGGCGAGCCGGCCACGAAGAGCCAGCTCATCAGCCAGGCCATGCTCGACAAGGCGGTCAGCGCGGGCAAGATCAGCGCCGCCGAGGTGGCGCAGAAGGTGTTCGATGCCATGCGGGACGACCGCTTCTACATCTACAGCCACCCCCAGGCCCTGGGCAACGCACGTGCACGCTTCGATGCGATCGTGGCGGGCGTGAACCCGCCCGATCCTTTCGCCGAGCGACCCGAGATCGGCGCCGCCCTGCGGGCCCAGTTGCGGGGCACCTGACACACCGGGCAGGACGTGTGGATCGCGTGGGCCATGCCCGCGCAAAAACCTAGCGCCAACGAAGGCTGAAGACAAGGTGCGGCCGCCATGCAGCGCGGTGCGCGCGACAATCGCCTGATGCCTATTCACCGCCACTTTTCCCTGGCCCTGGTTCTGGGTCTGCTGTCCGCGATCGGTCCGTTTGCCATCGACATGTACCTGCCGGCCCTGCCCGATATCGGGCGCAGCCTGAGGGCCGATGTGGGTACCGTGCAACTGAGCCTGACGGCGTTCTTCATCTCGCTGGGCCTGGGCCAGTTGCTCTATGGTCCCGTTTCCGACATGGTCGGGCGCAAGCCGCCGCTGTACTTCGGTCTGGGCCTGTTCACGCTCGCCAGCGTGGGTTGTGCACTGGCCACGGACATCCAGATGCTGATCGCCCTGCGCTTCCTGCAGGGCCTGGGCGCGGCCGCTGGCGGGGTCATTCCCAGGGCCATCGTGCGTGACCTGCACACGGGCACGGAAGCCGCGCGGCTGATGTCGCTGCTGATGCTGGTGTTCAGCGTTTCGCCCATCCTGGCCCCGCTGACCGGCAGCGTGGTGATCGCGATCACCGGCTGGCGTGGCGTGTTCTGGGTGGTTGCACTGGCCGCCGTGGCCGGCATGCTGATGTTGCGCGGTGCGGTGGCCGAAACGCGCAGCGAGGGACTGCGCATGGGCAGCAGCCTGGGCGGTGCGCTGCGCAGCTATGGGCTGCTGCTGCGCGATGCGCATTACCTGGGCCTGGTGTTCATTGGTGCCGCGACCATGTCCGGCTTCTTTGTGTACCTGGCAGGCTCGGCCTTCGTGATGATCAACCACTACGGCCTGACACCCACGCAGTACAGCCTGGCCTTTTCGCTCAATTCGGTGGCCTTCATCGGTGCCGCGCAGTTCACGAGCCCTCTGGGTCGGCGCATCGGGTTGCCCCGGCTGGTGAAGTTCGCCACGACCGCCTCGGGCCTGCTGATGGCGACACTGCTGTCTTTCTATCTGCTCGGTGGCGACCGGCTGGTGGTGCTGATCGTGCTGTTTTTCGTCTCCAGTGCCTTCATGGGACTGGTGGTCCCCACGACATCGGTGCTGGCGCTGGACGCGCACGGCGCGATCGCGGGAACGGCATCGGCCCTGATGGGAACCCTGCAGATGCTGTGCGGTGCCGTGGCCATGGGTGTGGTGGGTCTGTTTGCCAATGGCGAGCCTCTGCCCATGGTGGCGGGCATGGCCACCTGTGCGCTGACCAGCATGACGCTGGCCTGGATCACCCTGGGTGGTCAGCCTCGACCGGGCCCGGCGCCCGAGGTGGTCCGTTGACCGCCGGCGACGGCCTGCCCCCGCCACAGCGCTGGCGGGCCGTGCTGGTCATCATGATGGGCCTGACGGTGGCCGTGCTCGATGGCAGCATCGTCAATCTGGCGCTGCCCGGCATTGCGCGTGAACTCAACGCCGGCGCCTCGGAGACGATCTGGGTGGTCAACGCCTACCAGATCGCCTCGCTGGTCCTGCTGCTGCCGCTGGCCTCGCTGGGTGACCGCTTCGGCTACCGGCGTGTGTACCTGGTGGGGATGGCACTGTTCGTGCTGGCCTCGGCGGCGGCCATGATGGCCACCTCGCTGACGGCGCTCACGTGGGCGCGGGCGCTGCAGGGGCTGGGTGCGGCCGGCATCATGAGCGTGAACACTGCCATGGTGCGGCTGATCTACCCGCGCGCGCGGCTGGGCCGTGGCATGGCCATCAATTCCGTGGTGGTGGCGACCTCGACCATGGCCGGCCCCGCGGTGGCGGCAGCCATCCTGTCGGTGGGCAACTGGCCCTGGCTGTTTGCACTGAATGTGCCTCTGGGCCTGTTCACGCTCTGGCTTGGGCGCCAGGCGCTGCCGTTCAATCCGCCCCGTGAGCATCCGGCGGCCGGACTCTCGGTGCTGGATGTGCTGCTCAACACCATCATGTTCACGCTGGTGTTCATTGGCGCCGACCAGTTGGGGGGGCGCGGCGAGAGCGCCAACGTGCCCCTGGGGCTGACGCTGCTGGGGGCTGGTGTGCTGGCCGGTGGGGTTCTCATGCGCCGCCAGTGGCACCTGCCGGCGCCGATGTTCCCGGTGGACCTGCTGCGCATCCCGGTCTTCGCACTGTCCATGACGGCGTCGCTGTGCGCGTTCTGTGCCCAGACATTGACCTTCGTGTCGCTGCCCTTCCTGCTGCTGGAGGTGCATGGCCGCAGCCACCTGTCGGCGGGTCTGCTGATGACGGCCTGGCCGCTGGCCGCGGTGGTGATGGCACCGGTCGTCGGGCGCCTGATCGGACGCTACGCCGATGGCTGGCTGGGCGGCATCGGCATGGTCGTGTTTGCCACGGGCCTGCTGCTGCTGGCCGTGCTGCCCGATCATCCTGCCGGCTGGGATGTTGCCTGGCGCATGGCGCTGTGCGGTGGCGGTTTTGCGCTGTTCCAGACGCCCAACAACCACACCATCGTCACCTCGGCGCCGCTGCACCGCAGCGGCGCTGCCAGCGGTTCGGTGGGCACCGCACGGCTCACCGGGCAATCTCTGGGGGCGGTGTTGCTGGCGGCCATCTACGCGGTGTGGGACCAGCACGATGGCCAGGGCGAAACCGTCGCGCTGTTGCTGGGTGCCGGCTGTGCCCTGCTGGCCGGTGTCAGCAGCACGCTGCGCGTGCGCGTGACACCTCCGCGCTGATGGAGATCAGCGCCCGGGTGCGCTCTCCGGGGGGCCGGCCAGTCGTTCGGCCAGGGCCCGGGCGGACAGTGGCGCGCAGCCTTCGGCCTTGTTGCTGATCGTCACATAGGCATTCTGTCCGGCGCCGGTGACACCGCGCACCGTGCGCGCGATCAGGGCCCGGGTTTCTTCGTCGATGTCGTGGATGCGGTCGTACGGGCTGTAGTCGCGTCGCGCATCCTCGTAGCCGTAGGCACCGTGCAGCGGGTTGAGGTTCCAGCGGCAGACCAGCGGACCGGGCCAGAGTGCCCGCAGCAGCGGCAACTGTTCGGCCATGCGCGGCATCTTGGCGTGCAGGCCCAGGCAATAGGTGACACCGGCGTCGCGCAGCACGCTGGCGAGTGCCGGTGCCACCGACGGGTGCAGCCACTCGGGGTCGCGCACTTCCACCGCGACCACGCCGTCCGGCGTGCTGCCGCGCACGTCGGGCAGGGCCTTGAGCATCAGGCGCAGCTGCTCCAGCAACTGCGGCAGGCGCTGCAACTGCAGGAAAGGCAGGGGACTGATCTGGAACACCAGTGCCCCCACCTTGTCGCCCAGGCCGGCCAGGGCGGGCGCGACGAAGGTCTGGACCGCCAGCGTCGGGTCGAGAAAGGCCGGGTTCGTCTGGCGGCCCCTGCCATCCTCGCCACGCACCTGGGCATCGGTCACGAGTGCCGGCGCCTTGACGACGAAGCGGAAATCGTCGGGCACCTGGGCGGCATGGCGCGCGAACTCGGCCTCGGTCAGTGGGCGGTAGAAGCCCCGGTCGATGCAGACGCTGCGCAGCAGCGGGTGCTGGGCGTAGGCGGTGAGCCCGCTTCGCGACAGCCTGCTCTCGGCATGCGCCGCATCCCAGACGATGCCGGCCCAGCCCGGGTAACTCCAGGACGAGGTGCCCAGGCGCAGCCGGGCCGGCAAGGCGGCGGCCAGTGCATGCAAGGCCTCGTCGTGGGCGGCGGGTTGTACCCCGCTGCCCGCGCGCCGCGGCGCGCGGGCCGGACCGGGCGGCTGGGTCGGGGGTGGCGGCGGGCAGCCAAACAGGTCGTCTTGCATCGGCTCGGGTGAGGAATCGGTAACGATGGTAGCGGCCACGGCTGTGGCAAACTCGGCCGCCTTGTTCCGTGAAGCAGGCGCCCGGGAGCGCCCGAGTCAACCGCATGCAGAAAATCATCGCGCAGATCGCGCAGGAAATCCGGATTCAGGAGCGGCAGGTGCTGGCCGCCGTGGAGCTGCTCGATGGGGGCGCCACCGTGCCCTTCATCGCCCGCTACCGCAAGGAAGTCACCGGCGGGCTGGACGATACCCAGTTGCGCGAACTGGAGTTCCGGCTGGGCTACCTGCGCGAGCTGGAGGATCGCCGCCAGGCCGTGCTCAAGGCCATCGACGAACAGGGCAAGCTGACCGACGCCCTGCGCCTGGCCATCGCCCAGGCGCCCACCAAGCAGGAGCTGGAGGACATCTATCAGCCCTTCAAGCTCAAGCGCCGTACCAAGGGCCAGATCGCGCGCGAGGCTGGCATCGAGCCGCTGGCCGACCGGCTGTTCGCCGACCCGACGCTGGATCCGCTGGCCGAGGCGGTCGCGTTCACCCGTCCGCCCGAGGTGCTGGACGATGGCAAGCCGGGGGCCGATTTCTCCACGCCGCACGCGGTGCTCGACGGGGTGCGCGACATCCTGTCCGAGCGCTGGGCCGAGGATGCCGCGCTGGTGCAGAACCTGCGGGAATGGCTGTGGTCCGAGGGCCTGCTCAAAAGTTCGCTGGTGGCCGGCAAGAACGAGAACGATCCCGAGGTGGCCAAGTTCCGCGACTACTTCGACTACGACGAGCCGATCGGCCGCGTGCCCTCGCACCGCGCGCTGGCGGTGTTCCGGGGCCGGGCGCTGGAAATTCTCGATGCCCGGCTGGTGCAGCCGGTGGAGCCCGAGCCGGGCAAACCCTCGCTGGCCGAGGGTCGCATCGCCGTGCACCTGGGCTGGAGCCACCAGGGCCGGCCGGCCGACGACCTGATCCGCAAGTGCGTGGCCTGGACCTGGCGCGTCAAGCTCAGCCTGTCCACCGAGCGCGACCTGTTCGCCCGTCTGCGCGAGGGTGCCGAGGCCGTGGCCATCAAGGTGTTCGCCGACAACCTGCGCGACCTGCTGCTGGCCGCGCCGGCCGGCCAGAAGGCCGTGATGGGGCTGGACCCGGGCATCCGCACCGGCGTCAAGGTGGCCGTCGTTGACGCCACCGGCAAGCTGCTGGAAACGGCTACCGTGTACCCGCACGAGCCGCGCCGCGACTGGGAAGGTTCGCTGCATACCCTGGGCGTGCTGTGCAAGAAGCACGGCGTGCAACTGGTCGCCATCGGCAATGGCACGGCGAGCCGCGAGACCGACAAGCTCGCCGGCGACCTGCTCAAGATGCTGGCCAGGGCCGGCATCGAGGGCGTCAAGAAGGTGGTGGTCAGCGAGGCCGGTGCTTCGGTGTACTCGGCCAGCGAATACGCGGCCCAGGAGATGCCCGACGTGGACGTGAGCCTGCGCGGTGCCGTGTCGATCGCGCGCCGCCTGCAGGATCCGCTGGCCGAGCTGGTGAAGATCGATCCCAAGAGCATCGGTGTCGGCCAGTACCAGCACGACGTGAACCAGAGCGCGCTGGCGCGCACGCTGGACGCCGTGGTCGAGGACTGCGTGAACGGCGTCGGCGTGGACCTGAACACCGCCAGTGTGCCGCTGCTCACCCGCGTGTCGGGCTTGTCGCCCAGCGTGGCCAAGGCCGTGGTGCGCTGGCGCGAGTCCCATGGGGCCTTCCGCAACCGGCAGCAACTGCTGGAAGTGACGGGCCTGGGGCCCAAGACCTTCGAGCAGGCCGCCGGCTTCCTGCGCATCCGCGACGGCGACAACCCGCTGGACATGACCGGCGTGCACCCCGAAACCTACCCCGTGGTCGAGCGCATCATCGAGCACACCGGCCAGCCGGTGGGTGGCCTCATGGGCCGGGCCGACATGCTCAAGACCCTGCGTCCCGAGCTGTTCGCCAACGAGAGGTTCGGGGTCATCACGGTCAAGGACATCCTCTCCGAACTGGAAAAACCCGGCCGCGATCCGCGTCCCGAGTTCCAGGTGGCGCGCTTCAACGAGGGCGTCGAGGACATTGCCGACCTGAAGGAGGGCATGGTGCTTGAGGGCACGGTGTCCAACGTCGCGCAGTTCGGCGCCTTCGTCGATCTGGGCGTGCACCAGGATGGCCTCATCCATGTGAGTCAGCTCAGCCACAAGTTCGTCAACGACGCGCGCGAGGTGGTCAAGACCGGCGACATCGTCAAGGTCAAGGTGCTGGAGGTAGACGTGGCGCGCAAGCGCATCAGCCTGAGCATGAAGCTCGATGCTCCGGCCGGGCGGCGCGAGGGAGGACGCGACGGGCGTCCCCGCTACGAAGCCCCGCGCGGCGGGCAGCGCGGTGCCCAGCCAGGCAGCGGGCGCTCAGGCGAGCAGCCGGCCTCGGCCATGGCCTCGGCGTTTGCCAAACTGCAGGGGCTGAACAAGCGCTGACGGGACGCCAGTCACGATGGCGGCCATGCAAGCGCTTCGTATCTATGCCGGCCCGCAAGCCCGCCGGCACCTGGAACAGCACGGCCTGGCGCCGGCCCACGTCGGCACGGTGCCCGGGGCGGCCGGTGGGCCCAAAGGGCTGATGCTGGGGCCGCTGGACCGGTTTCTGTTCGGCCAGTGGCTGCCGGGCTCGGTGCAGCCGGTGGATCTGGTGGGCGCCTCCATCGGTGCCTGGCGCATGGCCACCGCCTGCCTGCAGGCACCGGACGATGCCCTGGCCGCCCTGGAGCGTGAATACATCCATCAGCACATCGCGTTGCCGCCCGGTCAGCGCCGCCTGAGCGCAGACCAGATCAGCGCCGGCTTTGCCGACAACCTGCGGCGCTTCTACGGCGGCCGTACTGCCGAAGTGCTGGCGCACCCGCGCTACCGGTTGCATGTCGTCGCGTCCCGCGGCAGGCGGCTGCTGGCCAGGGATGGGCGCTGGCGGATGCCGCTGGGCTACCTGGGGGCCTATGTGGCCAATGCGGTCAGCCGCCGGGCCCTGGGGTGGTGGCTGGAGCGTGTGGTGTTCTCCGCGGCCGGGGCCCCCCTGCCTTTCGACGGGACCGACTTGCCCACCCGGCAGGTGCCGCTGACCGACGCCAACTTCATGCAGGCCCTGCAGGCCAGTTGCTCGATCCCCTTCGTGCTGCGGCCGGTGGGTGACATTGCGGGGGCGCCATCCGGCATGTACTGGGATGGCGGGATCACCGACTACCACCTGCACCTGCACTACCGGCACCGCAAGGATGCCCCCATCGTGCTTTACCCGCACTTCCAGCGTGCCGTTGTGCCCGGTTGGCTGGACAAGGCCTGGCGCCGCCGCCATCGCGCCACCCCGGCGCTGGACTGGATGGTGTTGCTGGCACCCGGCCCCGACTGGGTGCGCAAGCTGCCCAACGGCAAGCTGCCCGACCGCACCGACTTCTCGCGTTACGGCCAGGACGTGCAAGCCCGCGCCAGGGTCTGGAACACGGCCGTGGCCGAAGCGCAGCGTCTGGCGGACGAATGGGCGCACTGGCTGGAGCGGCCAGACCTGCGGCAAGTCCAGGACCTCTGAACACCCCACAGCGGCGGAGCGTGGGGGCTAGTTACTTGCTGCTGACGTACTCGGCCACGGCCGCCATTTCCAGCTCCGTCATCTTCTCCACCACGGCATGCATCACCGCGTTGTCGTTGGTGCGCTCGCGCTTGTGGAAGTTCTTGAGTTGGGTGTGGATGTAACCCGACAGCTGCCCCGCCAGACGCGGCAGCGTCGCCGATCCCAGGGCGGTCACGCCGTGGCAACTGACGCAGGCCGGCACGCCACTGAAACGGTTGCCGTTGTGATACAGGTAACTGCCCATGGCCGCCAGCGGCGGATCATTGGCCTCCTGCGGGCTTGTCTTCATCTGCTCGTAGTACCGGCCCAGGGCGAGCATCTCGTCGGGCGTGAGCTTGGCCACCATGTCTGCCATGGCAGTGCTCTTGCGCTGACCGGTCTGGAAAGCGGTCAACTGCTTGGCGATGTATTCGGCGTGCTGGCCGGCCAGACGCGGGAAAATCTCGCTGGTCGATTCGCCGTGCGCACCATGGCACAGGAAGCACGAGCCGTTGGCGATCTTCTTCGCACGCGCCTCGTCGGCCTGTGCCCAGACGCTGCTGGCCAGGCAAAGGGCGGCCGCGATGAGAAGGGGTTTCTTCAGGTTCACCGGATGAATATTCATTGCATGATCCTGGACTGATATTTGTGATCCAGAAAAAGCCCCGGCGCAGGCCGGGGCATTCGGGCATCAGGCCAGCGAATCTGCCCAGATGTTGCGGGCCCACGCCAGGGCGTAGCGTCCTTCCAGCTCGCTCGCGGCCGAGGACAGCCCGCCCGCGCCCTGCACCGGCAGCATGGTCTTCTTCTCGGCGTCGTAGCGGTGCACGCTCGACACGTGCACCACGTCCTCTTCCGTGACGAAGCTGTAGCAGGTGTTGGCGTAGATCGGCAACTGCGGCGGCTCCTTGCCTTGCAGCAGCGACACCACGGCCGCGGCGCAGGTCTTGCCGTGCTGGTTGGCCATGTGGCCCGACTTGGGCATGGCCGGCGCGATCTGGATCGAGTCGCCGAGCACGTGGATGTTCTTGGCGGCCTTGGCCTCGAAGGTCAGGAAGTCCACCTCGCACCAGCGCGCGTTGGCGGTGGCCAGGCCGGTCTTGACGGCAATGTCACCCGCGCGCATGGTGGGCAGCACGTTGGCCACGCTGGCCTTGAAGTCGTCGTTGAACTCGAACTTCAGCGTGTTGGTGGCCGCGTCCACATCCACCACCTTGTGCTTCGGACGGTACTCGATGATGTCCTTGTAGTGCTCGTTCCAGGCCTTGGTGAACAGGCCTTTCTTCGAGGTGATGTCGTCGTTGGCGTCGAAGATGACGACCTTGCTCTTGGGCTTGGCCTTCTTGAAGTAGTTGGCCACCATGCAGGCGCGCTCGTAAGGGCCGGGCGGGCAGCGATAGGGTGCCAGCGGGATCGACAGCGCATACACGCCGCCATCGGGCATGGCTTCGAGCTGCTTGCGCAGCGCCACGGTCTGCGGGCCGGCCTTCCACGCGTGCAGCACCTTGTCCTTGGCGCCTTCCTTGGCCATGCCGGGCAGGGTGTCCCACATGAAGTCGATGCCGGGCGAGAGGATCAGGCGGTCGTACGGCAGCTCGGCGCCGCCGGCCAGCTTGACAATGCGCTTCTCGGGGTCGATGCTGGCGGCCATGTCGCGCACCACCTTCACGCCATGGCGTTTGCTCAGATTGTCATAGGGCGTGGTGATGTCGGTGATGGTCTTGCTGCCCTGGAGCACGAGGTTGGAGATCGGGCAGGACACGAAGGCGGCGTTCGGCTCGACCAGGGTCACGTCGATGCTGTAGTCGGAGAACATCCGCACGTACTTGGCGGCCGTGGCGCCACCGTAGCCGCCGCCGATGACCACCACCTTGGCGCCACTGCCGCCACCCGTGGCGCAGCCACCGAGCAGACCCAGCCCGGCGACGGCCGAACCGGCGCCGAGCGTTTGAACGAATTGACGACGTTTCATGTTGGGGCTCCTCACGGTTATTTTTTCTGTCCGGCGAAGTAGGCGGCGATCTGGGTCAGCTGCTCGTCGGTGTAGCCTTTGGAGAGCTGGTGCATGATGGTCGCGGGCTTGCGGCCGGACTTGAAGTCGAGCAGTTTCTGCAGCAGGTCGTCCTTGTCCTTGCCTGCGAGCGCCTCCATGCCCGGCTGGGCGCGGCCGTCGGTTCCGTGGCAGTTGGCGCACGCGGCCGCCCATACCTTGACCTGGCTGACCTGAGCCTGGGCACCCAGGGCCGCGGCGCCCAGGGTGCAGGCCAGCAGCCATTGCTTTGTTCGGATCATCATCGTCTCCGTCGTGGTGGTGGAAAAAACGCAAAAACTGTAGCAGAACCGAGCATCTTAATTGATCAGTCATTGCGCATGCTTCGATGATTGATGCTAGCACCGCTGGTGCAGCGCCAGATACCGGAATAACCCCTAAGGGTATGAGCCCCCAGGTGCGGAACCTGCGCGAAGGAGCGTTCGAGCCTTCAGGGTTTTTGCTTATATGTATATGCGCAATCAATGATATATTTCGGTGCCATTCGCCAGCCATGGCCGTGACAGGCATTCCCGATGCGGTTCGCCATCGTGGCGTCGGGCTCCCACCAAGGCCAATACAAGGAAACCAGCAAGTGTCCAAAGACCTGAGCGACGTCATCGGGCGTGTCCTCCCGGCGCCCGAAAACCATTTGAGTGCGGAGCAACTGGAACAGGCGCGCAAGGCGCGCCGCCGCTTCATGGGCAAGGCCCTGGCCATGGGCGCCGGCGTGGCTGCCTCGGCCGCGGCGACCACGCGTGCCCTGGCGGCAGGCGATGAGGGCGAGGATGTGATCCTCCGGCTGCCCGAGCACAGCACCGGCCTGGGTCAGGCCGTGGCCACCGACCCATACGGCAAGCCCAGCAAATGGGAATCCAACCTGCAGCGCCGGCAGAGCCCGGGCCTGACCCGTGTGCCCCAGGCCTCGGTGAGCTTCACGCCGCTGCAGGGCCTGTTCGGCATCATCACGCCCAGCGGCCTGCACTTCGAGCGTCACCACCAGGGCTGGTGGGACATCGATCCGTCCAAGCACCGGCTGATGATCAATGGCATGGTCCAGCGCGAGCGCGTCTTCACCATGGACGACCTGATGCGCCTGCCCAGCGTCTCGCGCATCCATTTCATCGAGTGCGGCGCCAATTCGGCGCCCGAGTGGGGCAACGTGGCCCTGCCCTCGGTGCAGTACACGCACGGCATGGTGAGCTGTTCGGAATTCACGGGGGTCCTGCTGTCGACGTTGCTGGAGATGTGCGGCTACGACAAGAAGAAGGCCCGCTACGTGCTGGCCGAGGGTGCCGACGGCTCGTCGATGACGCGCACCATTGACATCGAACGCGCCATGGACGACTGCATCGTGGCCTGGGGCATGAATGGCGAGATGTTGCGCCCCGAGAACGGTTACCCGCTGCGCCTGGTGGTGCCGGGCGTGCAGGGCGTGAGCTGGGTCAAGTACCTGCGTCGTATCGAGGTGGGCGACCAGAAGTGGGCCACCAAGGACGAAGCCGTGCACTACATCGACCACATGCCCGATGGTACGCACCGCCAGTACACCGGTATCCAGGAGTGCAAGAGCGTGATCACCACGCCCTCGGGTGGCCAGATGCTGCTGGACAAGGGCTACTACAACGTCACCGGTCTGGCCTGGTCGGGCCGGGGCACCATCAAGCGCGTCGATGTGAGCGTCGATGGCGGCCGCAACTGGCGCACCGCGCGCCTGGAGGGGCCGGTCCTGCCGAAGGCGCTGACCCGCTTCAACATCGACTGGGTGTGGGACGGCAAGCCCGCCGTGCTGCAAAGCCGTGCCATCGACAGCACGGGCTATGTGCAGCCCAAGATCAATCAGCTTCGGGCCGTGCGCGGCACCCGCTCCATCTACCACCAGAACGCGATCCAGAGCTGGCTGGTGTCCGAGAACGGTGAAGTCTCCAACGTGCAGGTGTACTGATGATGACGATGACCTATCCCCGCCGCACCGTCGCCCGGCTTTGCGCCGCCACGCTTTTTGCGCTGGCGGCAGGCCCGGCCGCATGGGCCCAGGCGACGCCCTGGCACGACATTGGCCGCGATGCCACCCCGGCAGAGGTGAAAGCCTGGGACATCGATGTCCGCCCCGACTTCAAGGGCCTGCCCAAGGGCTCCGGCTCGGTGAGCATGGGCGAGGAAGTGTGGATCGGCAAATGCGCGGCCTGTCACGGTGATTTTGGCGAATCCAACGAGGTGTTCACGCCGATCGTGGGTGGCACCACCCAGGCGGACATCGAACGGGGCCGTGTGAAGAATCTGGAACTGGGTTCGACCTTTCCCCAGAAGACCACGATGATGAAGGTGGCCACGGTGTCGACCCTGTGGGACTACATCAACCGCGCCATGCCCTGGAATGCACCCAAGACGCTCTCGACCGACGAGGTCTACGGCGTGCTGGCCTACATCCTGAGCCTGGCGAATGTGGTGCCGCCGGACTACGTTCTGAGCGACCAGAACATCGCCGAGGTGCAAAAGCGCATGCCCAACCGCAACGGCATGGTGTTCCACGAGCCCCTGTGGAAGGTGAGCGGCAAGGGTGATGTGCAGAACGTCGCCTGCATGAAGGACTGCCCGGTCGATCCCAAGGTCAGGTCCTCGCTGCCCGAATTCGCGCGCGATGCGCACGGCAACATCCAGGAGCAGAACCGCGTGATCGGCCCGATCCGGGGTGCCGACACCACCCAGCCACCGCCATCGGCGCCGGTGGGCTCCGTGCCGCCACCCAAGGTCACCGTGGTGGCCGCTGCACCCGCCGGCGGGCGTGCGGATGCCAAGGCCCTGCTGGGCAGCAATGCCTGCACGGCCTGCCATGGCATCAATAGCAAGATCGTCGGCCCGGGTTTCAACGAGGTACTGGCCAAACACCAGGGCAAGGCCGACCTGGTGCCCTATCTGGTGGGCAAGATCCAGTCGGGTGGTTCGGGCCTCTACGGTGCCGTGCCGATGCCCCCGCAGCCGCAGATCAGCGAGGCCGATGCCAGAACCATCGCCGAATGGATCGCCGGTGGCGCCAAATAAATAGGCAAATACATCTGCATATCAGCAAGCAATCGTAAACCCCGATACCCTTACAACCAAGGAGACACTAGGCTGTGAACATGAACCTGAAATCCGCGATGGTGGCAGCTTCGGCTCTGCTGGTGGCCACG
>NZ_JAQVEJ010000233.1 GCF_028698005.1 Hydrogenophaga sp. | reverse complement strand
CGGCACCGTGTTCGAGCGACTGGCCGGCCAGCGTCCAGCCGATGGTGCCGTTGCGCAGCGCCGCCACCGGGTTGGGAATGCCGGCGTTGACCAGCGACTGGGTGCCGATGATGCTGCGCGTGCGCCCGGCGCAGTTGACGATGATGCGCGTGGCCGGGTCGGGCGCCAGGGCGCGGGCGCGCAGCACCAGCTCGGCCCCCGGCACGCTGGTGCCGCCGGGGATGTTCATGGTCTGGTATTCGTCGAAGCGGCGCGCGTCGAGCACCACCACGTCGGCCTTCGCGTCGAGCAGGGCCTTGACTTCCTGCGCCGGCAGCGAGGGCGTGTGGCGCTGCGCCTCCACCAGTTCGCCGAAGGCCTTGCTGGGCACGTTGACGTCGATGAAGATCTCGCCGCCGGCATCGCGCCAGCCCCGCAGGCCGCCATCGAGCAGGCTGACATCGGTGTAGCCCAGCGACTGCAGGCGCCGCGCCGCCTTCTCGGCCAGGCCCTCGCCGTCGTCGTAGACCACGATGGCCGTGTCCAGGCGCGGGATGCGGCCGCGTGCGTCCAGCTCGATGCGGCCCAGCGGCAGGTTGGCCGCGAACAGCGGGTGCCCCTGGGCGAAAGGGTCTTCCTCGCGCACGTCGAGCAGGGCGATCTCGCGCCGGGCGAGCAGGTGTTCGCGGACCTGGGCGGTGGTGGTGTAGGTCAGGGGTTGGGTCATGGGCGGACGAAGAGAGGGTGAATCGGGACAGCGGGTTATGCGGCGACCGCTTCTTGCGAGCGGTCCCAGACGTTGGGCAGCGCGGCGTTGCTGTAGCCGGAGATGAAGGGCTTTTCGGCGCCGTCTTCCAGGAACACCGAGCGGTGCACGGCGCCGATGTTGGCGCCGTAGACGTGGATGCTGATCGAGGGCCGGTCGGCCAGGGCGTTGCTGACGCGGTGCACGTCGCCGATGGTGGGCGAGACTGCCTCCACGGCGCCGGGCTCCAGGCGGTGCGCCCGGCCCTGTGGCTGCCAGCGGCCGTTTGCACCGCGGGCGTAGGCCTGCGACAGCTCGGCGCCGCGCAGCATGCCGATCAGGCCCCACACGGTGTGGTTGTGGATCGGGGTCTGCTGGCCCGGCCCCCAGACGAAGCTGACCACAGAAAAGCGCTCCAGCGGGTCGGCGTAGAGCAGGTATTGCTGGTAGCGCACCGGCGAGGGCAGGGTGTAGGGCTCGGCGAGCCAATCGTCGTGCCGCACCAGTTCAGCCAGCAGGGCCTGGCCGCGTTCCAGCAGCGCGGCCTCGGCCGTTTCTTCGGCAACCAGGCGGGTGAGATCGGCAAGAAAGCCGCGCAGGCGCGCGGGCTGGTAGGGCGTGGTGGTCGTCATGGGCAGCAGGGGTGTGGTGGGCGGGGGCGGCGCCTGGGCGTGGCGATGGCGGCCGGCCACAGACGACATGACACATTGCAATCGATCCGGCGTCGTTCGGAGCGACTTCTTTCGCATATCCATGTGTGATTTTCTTCGTTGTTTCCCGGGCGCGGGGCCGCTTCAATCCATGGCCTGATCTTCGCGAACGATGAAAGGGCATCACCGGCATCCGCAACGCGTCGGCCGAACCCCATCCGGCACCTGCCGCCACACTTGTCTCCTATCCTGCAAAGGATCTTCACCCCGGCCCGTGCCGGGGTTTTTTTGCCTCTGCCTCTGCGAATCAGTCGCCTGGATGGCCCCGGTACCGGTGCTGAAATCAGGGCCTTTGATCGTCCCGAGTGTTGAGGACGGTTTCCGTGCGACGATGCCAGTGCTCCGACCCGGGTGTCAGCGGCCGTCAGCGCAATAAATGCCAATAAGTAATAAGAAAAAAGAAAATCAATGGTTGGGGTTTTGATAAGGCGGGCGTAGAGTCATTGACAACCCCTTCCTCCACCCACCAGAAAGGCTTCTGATCATGACAGTCGATGCGCCATCGCTGGCTCCGCCCGACGTGCCGGAAGCCTCCTGTCCGGTGGCCTTCGAGGGCGACATCGACGGCTGGCGTTTCCATGGCCTGCCCCGGGTACAGGCATGACCCAACTGCGCACAATGGCCTTTCCGTCCTCATCCATTTAACCCAGACAACCAGGAGATTTCCATCATGAGCCTCAGCTTCCAGAACAACGCCCAGTCCATCGGCCGCACGCCGCTGGTGCGCCTGAACCGCATCACCGATGGCGCCCAGGCCACCGTGCTGGCCAAGATCGAGGGCCGCAACCCGGCCTACTCGGTCAAGGACCGCATCGGCTATGCCATGATCGACGACGCCGAGCAGCGCGGCCTGCTCGGCCCGGGCAAGGAGATCGTCGAGCCCACCAGCGGCAACACCGGCATCGCGCTGGCCTTCGTGGCCGCGTCCAGGGGCATCCCGATCACGCTGACCATGCCCGACACCATGAGCATCGAGCGGCGCAAGCTCCTGCTGGCCTATGGCGCCAAGCTGGTGCTGACCGAGGGGGCCAAGGGCATGAAGGGCGCCATCGCCAAGGCCGAGGAAATTGCCGCCAGCGACCCGGGCAAGTACGTGCTGCTGCAGCAATTCAAGAACCCGGCCAACCCGGCCATCCACGAGACCACCACCGGCCCCGAGATCTGGGCCGACACCGACGGTGCGGTGGACATCGTCGTCTCCGGTGTGGGCACCGGTGGCACCATCACCGGCGTGACGCGCTTCATCAAGAAGACCAAGGGCAAGGCCATCACCTCGGTGGCCGTCGAGCCCACGGCCAGCCCGGTGCTGACGCAGGCCCGCAACGGTGAGGAACTCAAGCCCGCGCCGCACAAGATCCAGGGCATCGGTGCCGGCTTCGTGCCCGACGTGCTCGACCTCTCGCTGGTCGATGCCATCGAGCAGGTCGGCAACGAGGAGGCGGTCGCGTTTGCGCTGCGCCTGGCGCGCGAGGAGGGCATTCTTTCGGGCATCTCCAGCGGCGCTGCCGCGGCCGCGGCGGTGCGTCTGGCGCAGCGGCCCGAGAACGCCGGCAAGACCATCGTCGTCGTGCTGCCCGATTCGGGTGAGCGCTACCTCAGCTCCGTGCTGTTCGAGGGCATCTTCGACAATGCCGGACAGCCCGCCTGACCCGCCGTCCGCCATGTCCGCCACCGCTGCCGCCGTTTCATCCGCACAGGCGGCGCTGCCCGGGGAAGCCACCGTCTGATGGCTTCATCGCCGTGGTGCGACGCGGGGTCGTGCACCACGGTGTCTTACATAGAAGATTTACCAATAAACAAACAATTTAATATTCGTTTGTGTATTTGGAAGGCTTCAAGACAATCGAAGCCATGTCTTCTCCTACCGTCGTCATCGTG
>NZ_JAQVEJ010000068.1:3596-14443 GCF_028698005.1 Hydrogenophaga sp. | reverse complement strand
CCGGCCGGCAGGGCGGCGCCGGGGATGGTGCGGCCCACGGTCTCGGTCTCGCTGCGCATCACGCTGGACTCGAGGGTGCCGAAGCCCAGGCGCGCGGTGTGGCCGATGCTGAACTGGTCGCGGTTGAATTCGAGCTCGTCGGCGTAGCCGGACGGATTGGACGGGGTGAGCGCGTCGCGCGTGCCCAGGCGGCCGTCGCGGTTGTCGTATTCGGAGCGGGCCTGCTCCACGTCCAGCCAGACCTCGTGCGCCTTGCTGGGCGTCAGCGTGAGCTTGGCGCCCACGGTGTGCTGGTCGCTCTTGCCCGGGCGCGGGTCGCGGCCGGTGCCGGCCAGCATGCGCTCGGAGGCCTCGCGCTGGTAGAGGTTGCCGCGCAGCGCGATGCCCAGCGTGTCGGCCACGATCGGGCCGCTCAGGTAGGCGTTGAGCTTGCTCTGGTTGCCTTCCTCGCCGGCCTCGGGCAGGCCAACCTGCACGTCCACGCTGCCGCCCCAGGTTTTGGCGACCTTGCGGGTGATGATGTTGATCACGCCGCCCATGGCGTCGGAGCCATACAGCGTGGACATCGGGCCGCGGATGACCTCGATGCGCTCGATGGCCGAGACGGGCGGCATGAAGCTGGTGTGGGCGGCGCCGAAGCCGTTGGGCGTGACGTCACCGGCCACGTTCTGGCGCCGGCCGTCGATCAGGATCAGCGTGTATTCGCTGGGCATGCCGCGGATGCTGATGTCCAGGCCGCCGGTCTTGCCCGTGCCGCCGAGCACGTCGATGCCCTCGACGCCCTGCAGAGCCTCGGCCAGGTCGCGGAACTGGCGGGTTTCCAGTTCCTGGCGCGTGATCACCGAGATCGAGGCCGGTGCCTGCTGGATCTCCTGCTCGAAGCCGGAGGCGGTGACCACCACCTCGGACAGGGTGTTGCCACCGGCCGCGGAGCTCTGGGCGATGGCCATGCTGGCGCAGGCGCTCAGGGCGGCACCAGCGGTCAGTCGAAGCGCGAAGAAGGGAAGCATGCTCAGGTGTGACGAAGCGGACGAAGCCATGATCGGATAGGTGTGGATAGAACAAGCCATGGCGGCCAACGGGAGCCGACAGGGCGGAAAGGGGTCTGGCAGGGCCGAGGAACCCTGCCAGACCGGGTTTTGAGAT
Organism: Hydrogenophaga sp.; assembly: GCF_028698005.1. Taxonomy (GTDB): domain Bacteria; phylum Pseudomonadota; class Gammaproteobacteria; order Burkholderiales; family Burkholderiaceae_C; genus Hydrogenophaga. The sequence continues at coordinate 13,297 of NZ_JAQVEJ010000068.1, read as the reverse complement.
TATTAATGTAAATGCGACCTATTAGCAATTATAAAAACATTTTCGGGAAGGTCCGTCTGCTTTTTCGGGAGCAGGGCGGGCGGGTCCCTGCGTCCCCGCTGTCCCGGCCGAGCGGGTATTCTCTGCAGGCATGGCGATGGCCCGTTTGTTGCTGGGCCTTGTCCTGATCAGATTGCATATTGGCTAACCGGAGACACCATGGACACAATGCCATGCATGGTCTGGCTGCCCGCCGACCACCGCCTGCTGGGCGATCATGGACACCAGATGCCCTTTCTGTTGCTGGGCGACAAGTACGCACGGGCGGTCAAGGAGGGGGCTCAGGCGCAACCGGTCATGTTTCCGCTGGCGGACGCCGGTCAGATCCAGCAACTGCTGTCGCTGGTGGATGGCGTGATGCTCACCGGCTCGCCGTCCAACATCCACCCGTCCCATTTCAACGAGGAGGTGGCCGACCCGAGCCTGCCACTTGATCCGGTGCGTGACTCGCTCACGCTGGCGCTGATCAAGGCCTGCGTCCACGAGGGCGTACCGCTGCTGGGTATCTGCCGGGGTTTCCAGGAGATCAATGTCGCACTGGGGGGCACGCTGCACCAGCGCGTGCACGAGGTGCCGGGCCTGATGGATCATCGCGAGCCGCCCGGAGCGCCTGTCGACACGCAGTACGCGCCTCGCCACGCCGTGCGCTTCGTGCCTGGCAGCGTGTTCGAGGAATGGGCCGGAGCGCCGCAGGCCATGGTCAACTCGCTGCATGGCCAGGGCATTCACCGCCTGGCCGATGGCCTGGAGGCCCTGGGTCATGCACCGGACGGCCTGGTGGAGGCGGTGGCCGTGCGCGGCGCGTGCACCTTCGCCTACGCCGTGCAGTTCCACCCCGAGTGGCGCTGCCGGGAGACGCCCTTCTACGCCGCCCTCTTCGAGGCCTTCGGCAAGGCCTGCCGCCAGCGCCGCAGCCTGCGCCTGCGCGCGGCCGATCTGGCGCGCCACAGGCCGGGTTAGGTATGCTGCGCTGGCGACCACACACTTTCTATCTGCATCTCCCCGAACAGAAGTGAAGGAACCGGCTCATGAGCAGCCCCAAGACTTTCAATGATCTCGAGCAATGGCTCAACCAGAACCGGGTGACCGAGGTGGAATGCCTCGTGCCCGACCTGACCGGTGTGGCGCGCGGCAAGATCCTGCCGCGCGAGAAGTTCACCGAGGACCGCGGCATGCGCCTGCCGCACGCCATCGTGGCCATGAGCGTGACCGGCGAACAGCCGGCCAGTGGTCCCTACTACGACGTGGTCGAGCCCACCGACCGTGACATGCAGTTGCGCCCCGACCCGTCCACGGTGCGCATCGTGCCCTGGGCGTCCGATCCCACGGCGCAGGTGATCCACGACTGCTTCGACCGCAATGGCAAGCTCGTGCCCTATGCGCCGCGCAGCGTGTTGCGCCACATCTGCGACCTGTACGCCGCCGAGGGCTGGGAGCCGGTGCTGGCGCCGGAGCTGGAGTTCTACCTGACGGCGCGCAACACCGACCCGAACACGCTGCTGCGGCCACCCGTGGGCCGCAGCGGGCGGGCCGAGACCTCGCGCCAGGCCTACAGCATCGACGCCGTCAACGAGTTCGACCCGCTGTTCGAGGACATCTACGACTACAGCGACAAGATGCAGCTGAACGTGGACACGCTGATCCACGAGATCGGCGCCGGCCAGATGGAGATCAACTTCTTCCACGACCACCCGCTGCAACTGGCCGACGAGGTGTTCTTCTTCAAGCGCACGGTGCGCGAGGCGGCACTGCGCCACGACATGTACGCCACCTTCATGGCCAAGCCGATCGCCGGCGAGCCCGGCAGCGCCATGCACATGCACCAGAGCGTGCTGGACAAGGCCAGTGGCAAGAACATCTTCAGCAACGAGGACGGTTCACCGTCGGAGGCCTTCTTCCACTACATCGGCGGCCTGCAGCGCTACATACCGGCCGCGATGGCGCTGGTGGCGCCGTACGTGAACAGCTACCGGCGCCTGTCGCGTCACACGGCCGCGCCGATCAACATCGAGTGGGGCCATGACAACCGCACCGTGGGCATCCGCTCGCCGATCGCGCCGCCGCAGGCCCGGCGGGTCGAGAACCGGGTGATCGGTGCCGACGCCAACCCCTATGTGGCCATGGCCATGACGCTGGCCTGCGGCTGGCTGGGCATGAAGAACAGGATCAAGCCCAAGCCGGAGATGCGGGGTGACGCCTACCTCTCGCCCTATGCGCTGCCGCGCAGCCTGGGCGAGGCGCTGGACTGGCTGCGGCGCGAAACCGACCTGCACGATGTGCTGGGCAAGGAATTCGTGACCATCTACACCGAAATCAAGGAACTGGAGTTCGAGGAGTTCATGAAGGTGATCTCGCCATGGGAGCGCGAGCACCTCCTGTTGCACGTCTGACCCCCGGCTTCACCACAAGAGACCACCATGAGCACATCCCCCCTGATTCCCCCGCCGGCGCTGGTGCAGCGCGAGCAGCGTCACGACACCCGCGCCATCCAGGCGCTGGACAGCGCGCACTACCTCCACCCCTTCACCGACCACGCCGACCTGGCCTCGATCGGCGCGCGCGTGATCACGCACGGCGAGGACATCTACGTCTGGGACTCCGAAGGCCACAAGATCCTGGACGCGATGAGCGGTCTGTGGTGCGTCAACGCCGGCTACGGGCGCAAGGAACTGGCCGACGCCGCCTATCGGCAGATGATGACGCTGCCGTTCTACAACAGCTTCTTCCAGACCACGAACGTCCCGGCGGTGAAGCTGGCCGAAAAGCTCGCGTCGCTCGCGCCACCGGCTGGCGACCGGCGCTTCGAACATGTGTTCTTCAGCTCCAGCGGCAGCGAGAGCAACGACACCAACGTGCGCCTGGTGCGCCGCTACTGGGACCTGCTGGGTCAGCCCCAGCGCAAGGTCATCATCAGCCGCCACAACGCCTACCATGGCTCGACCATGGCCGGCGCCTCGCTCGGTGGCATGGGCGCCATGCACGCCCAGGGGGATCTGCCGATCCCCGGCATCGTGCACATCGACCAGCCCCACTACGGGGAGCACGGACGGGGCGGCGAGAGCCGCGAGGCGTTCGGTCTGCGCGCGGCGCGCTGGCTGGAGGACAAGATCCTGGAGATCGGCCCCGACAAGGTGGCGGCCTTCATCGGCGAGCCGGTGCAGGGCGCCGGTGGCGTGATCATCCCGCCCGAGACCTATTGGCCCGAGATCCAGCGCATCGTCGACAAGTACGGCATCCTGCTCATCAGCGACGAGGTGATCTGCGCCTTCGGCCGCCTGGGCCACTGGTTCGCCTACGAGAAATTCGGCATGCGCCCCGATCTGGTGACTTTCGCCAAGGGCGTGACCAGCGGCTACATCCCGCTGGGCGGCGTCATGGTGGGTGACCGTGTCGCCCGGGTGCTGATCGACAAGGGCGGCGAGTTCAACCACGGCTACACCTACAGCGGCCACCCGGTGGCCTGCGCGGTGGCGCTGGCCAACCTGGAGCTGATGGCGCGCGAAGACCTGCCGGGGCGCGTGCGCACCGATGTGGGGCCCTACCTGGCCCAGCAGTTCGAGGCGCTCAAGGAGCACCCGCTGGTGGGCGAGGCCGAGACCTGCGGCTTCGTGGCCGGCCTGATGCTGGTCAAGGACAAGGCCAGGCGCCAGACCTTCGATCCGGACCTGGCGGTGGGCATGATCTGCCGCGGCCATTGCTTCCGCAACGGCCTGATCATGCGCGCCGTGGGCGACCGCATGATCATCGCGCCGCCACTGACCATGACGCGGGCCCAGATCGACGAGATGGTGGCGCTGATCCGCCGCTGCCTGGACGCCACACTTGCAGATTTGCGCACGAATGGACGGCTGGCTTGAATAGAATGGAGCGCAGCACATCACGCTGCCGCAGAGGGGCGTGGTTGGCCTGATTTTTGCTGATGCTGGGGATGCGTGAGCGGGCCGACATGCCGGCCGTGTCCCCGACCGTTGTCCACCCACCTTTCTGGAGTTCGCTTCAACATGAAAAAGCAAGTCCTGGCCCTGGCCATCTCGGCGGTCCTGCTGGCCGCCTGCGGCAAGAAGGAAGAGCCCGCTCCCGCCGCGCCGGCCGAGCCGGTGGCGGCTGCACCGGCCGAGGCGGCCAAGCCTGCCGGTCCGGTACTCGATGACGAGAAGGTCCTGAACATCTACAACTGGCCCGACTACATCACCGAGAACATGCTGTCCGACTTCGAGAAGGAGACGGGCATCAAGGTCAACTACGACACCTTCGAGAACAACGAGGCGCTGCACGCCAAACTGGTGGCCGGCAACTCGGGCTACGACATCGTGGTGCCCACGGCCGGCTTCGGCAAGAAGCACATCGACGCCGGCCTGTACCAGGAGCTCGACCGCAGCAAGATCGCCAACTACGCCAACCTCGACCCCGAGTTCATGGCCAAGATCGCGGGCGTCGACCCGGGCAACAAGTACTTCATCCCCTGGGGCTGGGGCTTCACCACCGTCGGCATCAACAAGCAGAAGGTCGAGAAGGCGCTGGGCGGCGCGCCCCTGCCTGAAAACTCCTGGGACCTGGTCTTCAACCCCGAGTACACCAGCAAGCTCAAGAGTTGCGGCATCATCTACCTCGACTCGCCCAGCGAGATCCTGCCGGTGGCGCTGCACCACGTCGGCAAACCCGCCTACAGCGAGGATCCGGAGGACTTCAAGGCCGCCGGCGAGTTGCTGGCCAAGGTGCGCAAGGACATCCGCCTGTTCTCCAGCACCATGATCGATGACATTGCCGGTGGCAAGGGTTGCGCCTTCGTCGGCTGGTCAGGCGACATCAACATCGCGGCCGACCGTGTGAAGGAAACCGGCGGCACCGACGAGATCGTGCCGCTGCTGCCGACCGCCGGCGGTCTGGTGTTCATCGACACCATGGCCATTCCGAAGGATGCCAAGCACCCGAACAACGCCCACGCGTTCATCGACTTCTACCTGCGCGCCGAAAACGGCGCCGCCATGGCCAACGAGATGAACTACCCCACGGGCAACAAGGCCGCGCTGCCGCTGATCAAGGACGAGGTCAAGGGCAACAAGACCATCTTCCTGTCGGACGAGGACACCGCGCGCCTGATCCCCACGGGGGGCTTCTCCAACGAGGTCTCGGGCGTTCTCAACGACACCTACAACGCCTTCAAACGCGGTCGCTGAGCCTCTGCACGGGACGCAGGGCTGTTCAATCCCCGGGGTTGAGCAGCCCTTTTTTTTCGGACTGCATCAAGCATCAAGAAACGGGGTCGCACATGGCTGAGCAAGACGGCTATCTGGTGACGGAAAAACTGGTCAAGCGCTTCGACGATGCTGTGGCGGTTGACGAGGTCTCGCTGTCCATCCGCAAGGGCGAGATTTTTGCGCTGCTGGGCAGTTCGGGCTGCGGCAAGTCGACGCTGCTGCGCATGCTGGCCGGCTTCGAGAAACCGACTTCCGGGCGCATCCTGCTGGGTGACCAGGACCTGGTGGCCAGGCCGGCCTACGACCGGCCGGTGAACATGATGTTCCAGAGCTATGCCCTGTTCCCGCACCTGGACATCTGGGAGAACATCGCCTTCGGCCTCAAGCGCGAAGGCCTGCCCAAGGCAGAGGTCCAGCAGCGCGTGGACGAGATGCTGGCGCTGGTGCAACTCACGCCCTACGCCCGGCGCAAGCCGCACCAGCTCTCGGGCGGTCAGCAGCAGCGTGTGGCGCTGGCGCGCAGCCTGGCCAAGCGGCCCAAGCTGCTGCTGCTGGACGAGCCCCTGGGTGCGCTGGACAAGAAGCTGCGCGAGCAGACCCAGTTCGAGCTGGTCAACATCATCGAGAAGGTGGGTGTGACGGTGGTCATGGTCACCCACGACCAGGAAGAGGCCATGACCATGGCCAGCCGCATCGCCATCATGAGCAAGGGCCGGGTGCTGCAGGTGGGCACGCCACAGCAGATCTATGAATACCCGTCCAACCGCTTCGTGGCCGGGTTCATCGGCAACGTCAACCTGTTCGAGGGCAAGCTCACGCTGGACGAGGCCGACCGCTGCGCTGCCGGCACGCCCATCGGCGAGATCCACGTCGGGCACGGTGTCAGCGGCACGCTGGACATGCCGGTGGCTATTGCCGTGCGGCCCGAGAAGATCAGCATCGGCAAGGAGCGGCCGGCCGGCGTGCGCCACAACCTGTTTGCCGGGCGCGTCAAGGAGATCGGCTACTTCGGCTCCTACAACACCTTCATCGTCATCACGCCGCAGGGCACCCGGGTCAAGATCACCGAGCCCAACGGCTCGCGCCACGAAATGCTGGACATCACCTGGGAGGACGACGTGTTTTTCTGGTGGGACGACACGGATGCTGTCGTGCTGCGGGACTGACCGTTTCAAGGAGCGACGCGATGGCTTCTCCCCTTCCCATTCCAGGCCGGCGCTTCGTCATCGGTGTGCCCTATGTCTGGCTGTTCGTGTTCTTCTTCCTGCCCTTCCTCATCCTGCTGTACATCAGCTTCGTGGACATGGGCACGGACATCCATCCGTTCAAGCCGATCTGGGACAGCACCACCGGCCTGCTCAAACTCAAGTACGAGAATTACTTTTCGATCTTCCGCACGGAAGAGGGCGCGCCGCTGTTTCACACGCTGTACGTGGACGCCTATCTGCGCTCGATCGGCTACGCGCTGCTGACGGCAATCTTCTGCCTGGTGCTGGGTTACCCGTTCGCCTACTTCCTGGCGCGCTCGCCAGCCAGCGTGCGGCCGGCGCTGCTGCTGATGGTGATGCTGCCGTTCTGGACCTCGTTCCTGCTGCGCGTGTACGCGTGGAAGGGCATCCTGGCCGACAACGGCGTGCTCAACCGCTTCTTCATGTCCCTGGGTCTGACCTCCGAGCCGATCCAGATGCTCTACACCAACGTCTCCATGCTGGTGGGCATGACCTACGTCTACCTGCCGTTCATGGTGCTGCCGCTGTACGCCAACCTGGTGAAGATGGACTTCCGGCTGCTGGAGGCTGCCTACGACCTGGGCACCACGCCCTTCAAGGCCTTCTGGCTCATCACCGTGCCCCTGTCCAAGGCCGGGATCATCGCGGGCTTCATGCTGGTGTTCATCCCCTGCGTGGGCGAGTTCGTGATCCCCTCGCTGCTGGGCGGGCCCGAGAACTACATGATCGGGCGCGTGGTCTGGGACGAGATGTTCACCGCCAACGACTGGCCGAAGGCGACGGCGCTGGCGGTGGTGATGATCGCGGTCATCGTGGTGCCACTGGGCATCTACTACCACTACACCAGCGAAGACCAGTAGGCGGAGGGCATCGCGATGAAGGCTTTTCTTGAAAGACACGTCGGCAAGCTCTGGCTGCTGGCCGTGTACGCATTCCTGTACGCGCCGTTGCTGTTCATGATCGTGTTCAGCTTCAACAGCACACGCCAGGACGCGCGCTTCACCGGTTTCTCGCTGCGCTGGTACGAAGCGCTCACGCGCGACACCAAGATCGTCGAGGGTTTCTGGCTGTCGCTGAAGGTGGCGGCCATCACCGGTGTGCTCTCGGCCGTGCTGGCCACCTTCGCCGCGTTCGTGCTGGTGCGCTACCGGCGTTTTCTGGGCCGCACCATCTTTTCGGGCATGGTCAATGCGCCGCTGGTGATGCCCGAGGTGGTCATCGGCCTGTCGCTGCTGCTGCTGGCCGTGGGTGCCCAGAACGCCTTTGGCTGGCCGCAGCGCGGCATGCTCACCATCATCCTGGGCCACACCCTGCTGGGGATGGCCTACGGCGTGGTGGTGATCCAGAGCCGTTTGCTGGAGATGAACCGCAGCCTGGAGGAGGCCGCCATGGACCTCGGTGCCCGGCCGCACCAGGTGTTCTTCCTGGTCACTCTGCCCAACATCTTCCAGGCCATCCTGGCGGCTTTTCTGCTGGCGTTCACGCTTTCGTTCGACGACGTGGTGATCGCCGAATTCCTTTCCGGCCCCGGGGTGAACACGCTGCCGCAGGTGATCTTCGGTTATGCCCGGCGCGGCATCAATCCCACCATCTACGCCGCGGCCACGCTGCTGATCACCACGGTGACCATCGTCATCGTGGGGTATGCGCTGTGGGTGGCGCGCGCCACACGCAAGCGGGAGCGCGAGATGGCGGCGGCGGCGCGGGCCTGACCGGTTCCCTGGCCAGCGTAGCATGTCGGTATGACCACCCGAGAGAAAGAAAGCCTGAACGCCATGACCAACGATACCCCCACCCTGCGCTTCGATGGCCGCGCCTTTGTCAACGGTGAGCGCGTCGCCGCCCGCGATGGCCAGACCTTCGACTGCCTGTCGCCGGTGGATGGTCGGCTGCTGACCCCGGTGGCGCGTTGCGGCGCCGCCGACATCGACGCCGCCGTGGCCGCGGCGCGTGCCGCCTTCGAGGACCGCCGCTGGGCCGGCAAGTCGCCCGCGCAGCGCAAGCGCGCCATGATCCGCTTTGCCGAGCTCATCGAGGCGAACGGCGAAGCGCTGGCGCTGACCGAGACGCTGGACATGGGCAAGCCCGTGCGCTACGCGAGCGGTGTCGATGTGCGCAGCGCGGCCAATTGCATCCGCTGGTACGGCGAGGCGGTGGACAAGGTGTACGACGAAATCGCGCCCACGCCCGACACCGCGCTGGCGCTGATCACGCGCGAGCCGGTGGGTGTGGTGGGCGTGATCGTGCCCTGGAACTACCCCATGATCATGGCGGCCTGGAAGATCGCACCGGCCCTGGCCGCGGGCAATTCGGTGGTGCTCAAACCCTCGGAGAAGAGCCCGCTGACGGCGCTGCGCCTGGCCGAACTGGCGCTGGAGGCGGGCATTCCGCCGGGCGTGTTCAACGTCGTCCCCGGTTACGGCCCCGAGGCCGGCAGCCCGCTGGCCCTGCACATGGACGTGGACTGCATCGCCTTCACCGGCAGCACGCGGGTGGGCAAGCAGATCCACGTGATGGCCGGGCAAAGCAACCTCAAGCGCGCCTGGACCGAGCTCGGCGGCAAGTCGCCGAACATCGTGTTCGCCGACTGCCCCGACCTGGACGCCGCGGTCGAGGCCGCCGTCGGGTCGATCTTCTTCAACCAGGGCGAGAGCTGCAATGCGCCTTCACGCCTGTTCGTCGAGGCCTCGATCAAGGACGCCTTTCTGGAGAAGGCCCTGGCCAAGGTGCCGGCCTATCAGCCGGGCAATCCGCTGGACAAGGACACGGTGATGGGGGCGATCGTCGATGAGACGCAACTGGCCACCGTGCTGCGTTACATCGAGTCGGGCAAGAACGAAGGTGCGAAGCTGCTGGCCGGTGGCGAGCGCGTGGCGCCGGTGGCCGGTGGTTGCTATGTGCAGCCCACCATCTTCGACGGTGTGCGCAACGACATGACGATCGCGCGCGAGGAGATTTTCGGCCCGGTGCTCTCGGTGCTGTCCTTCACCGACGTGGCCGATGTGGTCCGCCAGGCCAACGCCAATGTCTACGGCCTGCAGGCGGCCGTGTGGACGCGCGACATCAACAAGGCGCATGGCGTAGCGCGCGCGCTGCGCGCCGGCACGGTGCACGTCAACCAGTACGACGAGGACGACATCACCGTGCCGTTCGGCGGCTTCAAGCAAAGCGGCGTGGGGCGTGACAAGTCGCTGCACGCGTTCGACAAGTACACCGAGATAAAAACCACCTGGAT
>NZ_JAQVEJ010000068.1:0-3496 GCF_028698005.1 Hydrogenophaga sp. | reverse complement strand
CGCCGGCTGGCCGCCACGCCACGCGGCGTGGGCGTGATGGGCGACTTTTTCATCGAGCGGGCCCGCAATGCCGAGTTCTGGGACATTGAGGGCCGGCGCTTCATCGACTTTGCCGGTGGCATCGCGGTGCTCAACACCGGGCATGTGCATCCGAAGGTGCAGGCCGCGATCGCGGCGCAGTTGCAGCGCTTCACGCACAGTTGCTACCAGGTGGTGCCGTATGCCGAGTACGTGACGCTGGCCGAGCGCCTCAACGCGCTGGTCCCCATCGAGGGACCGGCCAAGACGGCCTTCTTCTCGACCGGTGCCGAAGCGGTGGAGAACGCCATCAAGATCGCGCGTGCGGCCACCGGCCGCAGCGGTGTGATCGCTTTCGGCGCGGCCTTCCACGGCCGCAGCCTGTTCTCGGTGGCGCTGACCGGCAAGGTGGTGCCCTACAAGGTGGGCTTCGGGCCGTTCCCGCCCGAGATCTACCATGTGCCTTTCCCCGCCGAGGGCGCTTCGCTGGCCGGGACGCAGCAGGCCATGGAGCAGGTGTTCAAGTGCGACATCGAACCCTCGCGCGTGGCCGCCATCATCTTCGAGCCGGTGCAGGGCGAGGGGGGCTTCAACCCGATCCAGGCCGAGGCGGTGCGCTGGCTGCGCCAGTTGTGTGACCAGCATGGCATCCTGCTGATCGCCGACGAGGTGCAGACCGGCTTTGCGCGCACCGGCCGGTTGTTCGCCATGGAGCACTTCGGTGTGAAGCCCGACCTCATCACCCTGGCCAAGAGCCTGGCCGGTGGCACCACGCTGTCGGCCGTGGCGGGCCGGGCCGCCGTGATGGATGGCCCCGCGCCGGGCGGCCTGGGCGGCACCTACGCGGGGCACCCGCTGGCCATCGCCGCCGCACACGCCGTGCTCGACGTCATGGCCGCGGAGCGTCTGCCCGAGCGCGCGCAGGCGCTGGGTGGCCAGTTGCTCGCCCACCTGAAGGCGCAGCAGGCGAAGCGGGCGCGCATCAGCGACGTGCGGGGCCTGGGTGCCATGGTGGCGTGCGAATTCGCCGACGCGAACGGTGCGCCCGATGCCGAGCTCGCCAAGGCCGTGCAGATGGCGGCGCTCAGGCGCGGCCTGTTGCTGCTGACCTGCGGCGTGCACGGCAATGTGATCCGTTTTCTCTTTCCGCTGACCATCGAGGACAGCGTCTTTGCCGAGGGACTGCAGATCCTGGACGCGGCCCTGGCCGAGGTCATGGGTTGACGGGGGCAGGGCTGGTGCGGGGATGTGTTTCGGGATAATCCGCAGGTTTTGACCACTGCCACGCCTCCCCCGATCTGGACCAAGACCGTGGACCGGCCGCTGCGCTCGTTCGGGCAATCGGCCGGCGTCTGGCTGTTTGCCCGTCTCATGGGGGTGCCGGTGCCCTGGTGCGCGGTGCGGCAGACCGACCCCGAGGCCCTGCTGGCCTACGAGCATCAGCGCCTGCTGGCACTGGCGGCGGCCGGCGAGGCGGTGCCGCCCGTGCTGGCTTTCGACGGCCGGTCGCTGACCACCGGGGACGTCGGCACCACGCTCGAGCGTCTGCTGCACCGCCTGCCCGAGGACGAGCGCTTGCCGCTGATGTGTGCGGCCGGTGCCGATCTGGCCGGTTTCCATGCCCGGGGCCACTGGCATGGTGGCGCCCAGGCCCGCAACCTGACCTGGGACGGCACGCGCTTTGCCCGCATCGATTTCGAGGAGCCGCTGCACCCGGCCATGCCGCTGCCGACGGTGCAGCTCTACGACGCGCTGCAACTGGTGATGTCACTGGCCCGCTTTCTGGAGCCCTTCGGGCCGCAGGCCGTCCGGACCGTGCTGTCGGCTTACCAGCGGGCCCGTGAGGCCGCTGCGGCCGGCGCCGGGCAGACGCCACCGGATCTGCCCGGTTTCATCCGCCATCTGCTGCCGCGCCTGCGCGCCGTGCAGCGCGTGGCCGAAAGCCTGCCCCGCTTGCGCCGGGCACGTGAGGTGGTGCGGCTGTGCACCGTGCTCGACGGCATGGCGGCCTTTGCGGCCGCCGACGGGCTCACTTCTTCACCGAGCAGGTGCTGAAGCCCAGCAGCGCATAGGGCGGGCACCAGCCCATCAGGCCGGTCAGCAGGGGGACCACGCCGATGTAGCCCCACAGGCCCACGGTGCCCGTGGCCGCGGCGGCGATGAGGGCGGCGCCCACGACGATGCGGATGATGCGGTCAATGCCGCCGACGTTCTTGGTCATGTGAAGGTTCTCCTGTAGGGATGACGATGCAACCATCGGCACCATGCCCCGCCGTTCCGGGGCTGGTGCACCCGCGTATTGGATACCGGGGGGGAGGTGGCCGTCTGTGACCGTGGTCACACAGGCGTGGTCGAGCCACCGGCCAGGGCCCGCAGCCGCGCGCTGTCGCAGATGGTGATGCACTCGCGCGAGAGCTCGACCAGACCATCGCGCTCGAAGCGGTGCAGCAGCCGGGTGACGATCTCGCGCACGGTGCCCAGCTCATCGGCGAGCGACTGGTGTGTGGCCCGTACCTGCTGACCGTGGCCCAGCAAGGTGGAGGCCAGGCGGCTGTCCAGGCGCTGGAAGGCGATGGCCTCGATCAGGCTGGTCAGATCCGCCATGCGGGAGGCGAACAGGCCCAGCACGAAATCCCGGAACCGGGCATCGGCCAGCGCCTGCCGGAACACCGGGGCAGGCAGCAGGGTCAGCGTCGTGGGCACCGTCGATAGCCCGCGCGCGGTCAGGGCCTGCCCGGCAAACAGACCGGCGGAGGAGACCAGGCACATCTCGCCCGGTTGCACCCGGTACAGCTCCAGCTCGCGGCCGTTGGTCGCGGCGCGGCACACCCGCACCTCGCCGGCAAGCAGCAGCGGGAAGCCCTGGCAGGGATCGTTCTCGCGAAACAGCACCGTGCCGGCGGGCACGGTCGTCACCGGCAGTGACGCCAGCAGCGGCATCACCGCTTCCAGCGCCGGATAGAGTGACAGCAGGGTCTGGCGGTGGACGGCATCCATGGCCACCATTGTAGGCAGAGCGCCGAAGCCGAACAGGCACCCCCGTTTTATTCAATGTTTTTGAATGATGGCTTCAAGCCGCTTCACGCTGCCGGTGGCCGTCCGTGCCTACACTCCTCCCATGTCCACCGCACACCCCACCCGTTACCACCCCGTCTCGGTACTGTTGCACTGGGTGCTGGGTCTGGCCCTGATCGGCCTGTTTGCCGTCGGCCTGTACATGACCGATCTGCCGTTTTCGCCCCAGCGCCTGAAGCTCTACAACTGGCACAAGTGGGCCGGTGTCACGCTGCTGGCCCTGTCGGTGTTCCGTCTGGTCTGGCGCCTGACGCACCGTCCGCCACCGCTGCCACGGGCCATCGAGACGGCGATGCCGCGCTGGCAGAGGCTGGCGCACCACGCCACACACCACGGTCTGTACCTGCTGTTCTTCGCCGTGCCGTTGCTGGGCTGGGCCTACAGTTCGGCGGCCGGTTTTCCC
>NZ_JAQVEJ010000232.1 GCF_028698005.1 Hydrogenophaga sp. | reverse complement strand
CCATGAGCACGATGAACATCTCTCTCCCCGACACCCTCAAGTCCTTCGTGGATGAACAGGTCAGCCAGCGCGGCTACGGCACGAGCAGCGAGTACGTGCGCGAGTTGATCCGCAAGGACCAGGACCGTCTGCAACTGCGCGGGTTGCTGCTGGCCGGAGCAGCTTCGGCCCCGGCGGTCCCCGCTGATGCCAACTACTTCGACGGGCTGCGGGATCGGGTGCGCAAGGCTGCCAAACCCGCTGCCAAGTCGTGAAGGCCAAGCCAGTCATCCCGCGTGAGCAGGCAAATTGGGATGTGGACGAGGCCGTCGCCTACTACCTGAGTGAGGCGGGCGAAGCCGTGGCAATGGGCTTCGTCGATGCGCTGGAGAAGGCTTACGGGCACATCGGTCGCCACCCGGCCACAGGTTCTCCACGCTACGCCCATGAACTCAACTTGCCGGGCCTGCGCGACTGGCCGCTGACGCGCTACCCGCACCTTGTGTTCTATGTCGAGCATCCGGACCACATCGACGTCTGGCGTGTGCTGCACGGCCAGCGCGACATCCCTGCGTGGATGCAGGAGCCCGACGGCGTGTGACGGTCGGATCCCCGGGACATATCTGCGTGATTGCCGGGGCGGAGTCAAGCACCAAGTGCAACACCGATTTATTGAATTGAGGAATTGGGTGGCGGATTCAAATCTGAAGTGCAACACCTGACTTGCCGTAAGGTACGCAGATGTCGCCCCAGCCCAGAACCTACCGCCAACTCCAACCCGAAGACCGTGTGACCCTCGCCAGCCTCAAGCAGCAAAACTACAGCGTGCGTGAGATCGCCCGCGTTCTCGCTCGCTCGGCCAGCACCATCAGCCGTGAACTGCGCCGCAACGCCTCAGCTGGCCAGTACAGCAGCGCTGCGGCCCAGCAAAGCTGCCAGCACCGTCGCAGACAGGGCCGCCCGGTGCGTAAACTGCATCCCGAGGCCATCTTGTTTGACCTCGTGCAGCACTTGCTGCGACAGCGCTGGTCGCCAGAGCAAATTGCCCTGACACTGGCGCGCATCTGCCCCAAGGGCCATGAGCTTCGCGTGTCGCACGAAACCATCTACCACTGCATCTATGCCCAACCCGTGGGTGAGCTTCGCAAGGAGCTCATCGCCTGCCTGCGCCACGCCCATAACAAGCGCGTACCACGCCGCAAGGGCCAGGACCGGCGTGGCCAGATCCCCGACATGCTCAGTATCCACCTGCGTCCACCCGAAGTGCAAGATCGCCAGTTTCCAGGTCACTGGGAAGGCGACCTCATCAAGGGCGAGGGCAATGCTAGCGCAGTGGGTACCTTGGTCGAGCGCACCAGCCGGCTGCTGATCCTGGTCAAGCTGCCCCACCCCAAGCCCGCCAGCGCAGCCAACGTGCTGCAGGCCTTCTCGGACAAGCTCAACGCCATTGCCCAACCGATGCGCCAGAGTCTGACCTACGACCAGGGCCGGGAAATGGCACTGCACAAGAAGCTGACCGAGCAAACGGGCGTTGCCGTCTACTTCTGCGACCCGCACAGCCCCTGGCAGCGCGGCTCCAACGAGAACACCAATGGACTGGTGCGCCAGTACCTGCCCAAGGGCACCGATCTGTCGGTCTACAGCCAGGAGCAGCTCGATGCGATTGCCGACCAGATCAATGGTCGCCCGCGCAAGGGACTGGGGGTACGATCACCGCTGGCGGTTTATCGGGAGCTGCTCCTGAACAGCCCGCAACACTCCACCCTCATTCACTGAACACCGGGTGTTGCACTTCAGATTTGAATCCGCCCTGCCCGTGGCCATTCGACCGCAGTGGGGAGTACTTTTTCGGAAGATAGGCATGCAGCCGGACCATGTGCTCCATTGGCCGAATCACATTGTGCAGCTCGGTGAAATGGACTTTGATCCTCCAACCAATGACATCCCAGTACGCTCCAACGTTTCCGAACTCCAAAGGCTTGGGTGCCTCATATGCAGTCGACTGCGCTATCCCAATGGCGCGTATGTAGGTGTCGCAGTAGGAGAAGATGAGGTCACCTGGAGAAACCTCACGCATGAATTCATAAAACGGGTTCAGGGCTCCGTCGGCCCTCGTCTTCGGAGACCATAGGTAACCCCCCGGCACCTCATGTCGGTAGGTTTGATTTTGGTTGACCCACCAGTACTTCACTGCAAGAGTTTTCGCCGCTCAAAAATCACAAATAGGAACTCGCTCCAATCGTTGGGTTGGGCAGTGTTCTTGCCGCTTGCTTGAGCACATGCATCCAGCGCCATTCTAGGAACTCTGAACCAGAGACCTCGATGAAAAATGACTTTCTGGGCAGTTCCGACAATATAGGCTTACCCGAAGCCGCCTGACCACAGCCATGGAGCCGCCACGCCCCTTGCTCTACACCTACCGTCGTTGCCCCTATGCGATGCGAGCGCGCATGGCCTTGCTGGTGGCGGGCATCGCATTCGATGCGCAGGAGATCGTGCTGCGTGACAAGCCCGCCGAGATGCTGGCCGTGTCGCCCAAGGGAACGGTACCCGTGCTGGTGCTGTCCGATCGCCGGGTTCTGGAACAGAGCTGGGATATCGTGGAATGGGCGCTGACCCATGAAGGAACGGGTACCGATGCTCAAGGCTGGTGGAGCGGGGCTCAGACTCAGGAAAACCTGGACCTTCTGCGCTGCAACGACGGCGATTTCAAACACCACCTGGATCGCTACAAGTACCCCGAACGGTTCGCGGACGACACCACGTCTGCGGCGATAGCCGATAAACGTGCCTTCCATCGGGAGCAAGCGGTCTCCATGCTGTTGGAGCGGCTGGAGCGATGCCTGGCTGGGTGTGAGTTCTTGGGCGGTGCGCAACCTTGCGCGGCGGATATCGGCATCTTTCCCTTCGTCAGGCAATTTGCCGCCGTGGACCCGGTCTGGTTCGGCACCTTGCCTCTCGGGCGTGTTCAGGCGTGGCTGACGCACTGGCTCCAGAGTCCCCTGTTTGAGGCGTGCATGCAAAGACTGCCCAGCAACGCAGTGGTTCAATACCCCGGTAGCGGGTGACCATGCTGTGGCTGGTCTTGGCCCTGGCTAGGCAGTGCCGTCAGCGGCATCGCCTCAACAATGGATCCAAGGTCAGTGCAGAGCTGGCGGCGTTCGATGAACATACCGCCGTGGTGTCAACCACCATAAAATTCGAAAACGCCGTTTTCGAATTTTATGCTCATCACACGTATCACACGTCGATATTCCCCGCCCGCAGCGCATTCGTCTCGATGAACTCCCGCCGCGGCTCCACCTCGTCACCCATCAGCATGGTGAACACGCGGTCGGCCTCGATGGCGTCGTCGATTTGCACGCG
>NZ_JAQVEJ010000231.1 GCF_028698005.1 Hydrogenophaga sp. | reverse complement strand
CCATCGAATGGCCGGTGATGCCCAGCCGATCGCCGTCGAGCCCGAAGGTGGCTGCCACGCCGGGAATCAGTTCGTCGATCAGGTAGCTTTCCATCTGCCAGTGGCCGGCCCAGGGATGCTCGGTGGCGTCGAGGTAGAAGCCGGCGCCGACGCCGAAGTCCCAGTGCGCGGCCTCGCCCTCGATGCCGGTGGCGCGCGGGCTGGTGTCGGGCATCAGCAGCGCCAGCCCCAGCTCGGCCGCCAGGCGCTGCGCGCCGGCCTTCATGGTCGCGGTCTCTTCGGTGCAGGTCAGCCCGGACAGGTAGGTGAGCAGCGGCACCTTGGCGCCGGCCAGTGCCTGCGGCGGCAGGTACAGCGCGAAGCGCATCGGCAGGCCGATCCTGTCGAGCGAGAAGTGTTTGTAAAAGCGCTGCACGCCACCGAAGCAGCCGTGCTCGCTGAGGAGTTCGAGTCGTTCGAGGGAAGCGGTCATGGGGTCATCGTCCGGCAGGGCAAGGTCTGAGCTTGCCGATCTTAACGGTGCCCCGTGTCAATCCACGCGGGCGCCGTCGCGGAACCACTTGCCGAACAGCGCCCGCTCCTCGTCGGTGAGGCCGGTGGCATTGTTCAGCGGCATGAGCTTTTGCACCACCACCTGCTGGTACACGGTCTGGGCATGCTGCTGCAGGCCCTGCGGCGAGTCCAGCCGGACGTTCTTCGATTGCAGCGCCTCGCCGTGGCAGAGCACGCAGCGTGCCTCCAGCACCGGCTTGAGCTGCGCGTAACCGACCGTCTCGGGCAGCGCCACCGACACGGCGGGCGCGGGCCGCAGCCACCAGATCAGCCCCAGCAGCACGATCACGCCCACCGCCGCCCAGGGCCAGGGGTGCCGGTTGCGCCCCAGCTTGTAGCCGTGCCGCAGGACAAAGAACTGCCGGATCACGGCACCCGCGAACATGATGGCGATCAGCAGCACCCCGTTCTGCGGGTGCGAGTAAACGAAGCTGTAGTGGTTGCTCAGCATCGCGAACACCACCGGCAGCGTGAAGTAGGTGTTGTGCACGCTGCGCTGCTTGCCGCGGATGCCGTGGATCGGATCGACCGGGCGGCCGGCCTTCATGTCGGCCACCATGGTGCGCTGGCCCGGGATGATCCAGAAGAACACGTTGGCGCTCATCGCGGTGGCCAGCATGGCACCCACCAGCAGGAAGGCCGCGCGCCCCGCGAACATGTGGGTGGCGGCCCAGGCGGCCACGCACACCAGCACCAGCACCGCCGCGCCCACCTTGGCGTCGCCGTGGCGGGTCTGCCCCAGCGTGCGGCAGATGGCGTCGTACAGCAGCCAGAACACCACCAGGAAGGCCAGCGCCGCCGCGATCGCGCCCGCCGGGCTCCAGTCCATCACGCGCGGATCGATCAGATAGACGCCGGGGCTCCAGAGGTAGGACACCAGAAACAGCGCAAAGCCCGAGAGCCAGGTGGAGTAGCTCTCCCAATAGAACCAGTGCAGGTGTTCGGGCAGCTTCGGTGGTGCCGCCTTGAACTTGACCGGGTGGTAGAAGCCCCCGCCATGCAGCGCCCACAACTCGCCGCTCACGCCATCGAGCTTGAGCTGCTCGTCCTCGGGCGGCGTCAGGCTGCTGTCGAGAAAGACGAAATAGAAGGACGATCCGATCCAGGCGATGGCCACGATCACATGCAGCCAGCGCAGCAGCAGATTGGCCCAGTCGAGCAGGTAGGTTTCCATGGCTCCTCGAAAAAAGTGTATGCAGTTTTGGGTGGCCGCCGATCGGTATCAACCCGGCGCCACCGCCGCCGGCCCGGCGCCGCTGTCCACCAGCAACAATTGGGCCACGACAGCCGCCGCGATCACCGCCGGCGCCTTGCCGGTGATGCCGGGCAAGCCGATCGGGCAGGTGATGGACGCCAGTTCGTCGGCCGAGAAGCCCCGTTCGCTCAGCCGGTGGCCGAACCTGGCCCACTTGGTGCGGCTGCCGATCAGGCCGATGAACCCCAGGTCGGCCCGCGCGCGGCGGCGCGCCAGGCAGGCGGCCACGATGTCCAGGTCTTCGGCGTGTGAAAAACTCATGATGAGCACGTGGCTGCCCGGCGCCAGGTCGGCCACCGCCGCCTGCACCGGGTCCGAATGCTCGGCCCGCACGGTGCACGGCAGCCCCGGCGGGAACACCTCGTCGCGGCTGTCGATCCAGTGCACGGCATAGGGCAGCGGCGCCAGCGCCTGCACGAGGGCCCGGCCCACGTGGCCGCCGCCGAACAGCGCCAGCGGCTGCAGCGCTGCGGCCAGTTGCCGGCTCAGCGCGTCGGCATCGCTCGCGGACACGCGCTCGAACGTCAGCTCCAGCGCGCCGCCGCAGCATTGCCCCAGCGACGGCCCCAGCGCCACCGACTGCACCTCTGGCAGCGCCCCGCCCGGCCGCAGCGCCTCGCGCGCCTGCGCGATGGCCCGCCACTCCAGCGAACCGCCGCCGATGGTGCCGATCACCTCGTCGTGGCACACCGCCATCCAGGCGCCACTGTCACGCGGGACCGAGCCCCGGGTGCGGCCCACACGCACCAGCACCGCGCCGCGCCGGTCCGATGCCAGCCGGGCCAGCAGGCGGCGCAGGTCGTCGGCAGGCTGTGGCATTTTGACCATGGAAGCGGTGTGCAGGCGTAACAGTTGGCGGATTCCGGCCCAGTATGACGGTGGCGGCCATTGCACCCATCGTGCAAAACGCCATAGACTGTATAAGCTTTCCCCCATGTCACCGAGACCCGGCATGGCGCCGGCAGTCCTCTGCCCGCACACGCCGCCCCTGAAATACCTGCTTCATGACGGCCATGACGACGACTGCTGACCCACGCATCCAGGCCCCCCTGACCGGCACCCGCGCCCTGCTCGGCCTTGCCGTGGCGGCGCTGCTGGCTTCCTGTGCCGCACCGCCATCGGCGCCGGTGGCCAAGGTCGAGCCACCGCCCGCGCCCGTGGCGCCGGCGGCCGTCGCGCCCGAACCCCTGCCCGCGTTGGTCTCGCACGCGGTCAGCCCGCGCGACTACCGCCAGGACGGCGCCCGCCACCTCTACAGCAAGAACAGCCACCGCATCTTCAAGGGCAAGATGCCGCCCCTGCTGCAAGGCGTGGGCGTGATGCAGTTGTCGATCGGCCGCCGCGGCGAGATCCTGGCCTTCAACTGGTTGCGCCCGCCCAGCCACCCGGGCGCCAAGGTCGAGATCGAACGCGCCGTGCAGGCCGCTGCACCCTACCCCGCCCCCATCCGGCTGGGCAGCGTCGTCTACACCGACACCTGGCTGTGGGACAAGAGCGGCCAATTCCAGCTCGACACCCTGACCGAGGGACAGCGCTCGAGG
>NZ_JAQVEJ010000230.1 GCF_028698005.1 Hydrogenophaga sp. | reverse complement strand
CTCGAAGGGCGCACCGAGGAGCAAAAGCGCGCCGTGATCGAGAAGGTCACCGACGCACTGCAGGAGGCGGTCGGCGCCCCCCGGGAAACCATCCGCGTCTGGATCCACGACATGCCCAAGGAGAACTGGGGCATCGCCGGCGTCAGCGCCAAGGACCTGGGGCGCTAGGCCCCGGCCCCGCGCCACCGCTGCCACCAGCGGCATTCACGGCGAAGCTGTCGTGGCCGCGTCGAACGCGAGAGAGCTGATCGAGAAGTCGAAGAACCCGTGAGGCGGGCGCGGTGCCAGACGGGCAAGCCTCTGGGCGCCGCCTCAATACCCGCCCGAAGACGGGGCCGGGGAGGGCGCCACCGCCGCTCCGGCAAAGCGCCGCGCCAGCTCGCCCGCCGCCTTCACCAGCAGCGTCGTGTCCACCCCCACGGCCACGAACAGCGCGCCCGCGTCGAGGTACTGCTGCGCCAGCGCCGGGTCGGTGGCGAGGATGCCGGCGGCCTTGCCGGCGGCGCGCACGGTGGCGATGCCTTCGAGGATGACTTTCTGCACCTCGGGGTGCCCGGGCTGGCCGCGGTAGCCCATGCTGGCCGACAAATCGGCCGGGCCGAAGAACACGCCGTCCACGCCCTCGGTGGCGGCGATGGCGGCCAGGTTGCCGATGGCGGTGACGGTCTCGGCCTGCACCAGCAGGCACATCTGGTCGTTGGCCTGGTTCAGGTAGTCGTCCACCTGGTTCCAGCGCGAGGCGCGCGCCAGCGCCGCGCCCATGCCGCGGATGCCTTCGGGCGGGTAGCGCATGGCCTGGACCATCAGCGCGGCCTGCTCGACGGTGTCGATCATCGGGACCAGCAGGGTCTGCGCGCCGATGTCCAGGTACTGCTTCACCAGTGCCACGTTGGCCTCGACGGCACGCACCACGGCGTGGGTCTTGCCATAGGGCGCCATCGCGCGCAATTGCGCGAGCACGCTGCGCGGGTCGTTGGGGGCATGCTCGCCATCGATCAGCAGCCAGTCGAAGCCGCAGCCGGCCAGGGCCTCGGCCACGTCGGGGCTGGCAAAGCCGACCCAGCAGCCGATCTGGGGCCGACCGGCCTGGAGGGCATCGCGAAACGTGTTCTGGGGCATCTTCATGGTGTGGTGGTGGATTCGGGGTACAGACCCCGCATTGTCCCCATCAGCCGCGTCAGGCCCATGAGCGCGTCGATGCTGGGCGTGGCCACGCCCAGGTGCTGGCCGATCTCGCGGACCGCACCGACCAGCGCGTCCAGCTCGATCGGACGCCCCGCCTCCACGTCCTGCAGCATCGAGGTCTTGAACGAACCCAGCTTGCGCGTGACGGCGTGGCGCTCTTGCGGGTCCTGGTCGATGGGAATGCCGATGCGCGCACCGATGGTCTGGGCCTCGCGCATCACGGCGCTGCAAAAACCCCGCACCAGCTCGTCGTCGAGGATGCGGTCGCAGGGCGCGCCGGTGAGCGCCGACACCGGGTTCATGGTCATGTTGCCCCAGAGCTTGAACCAGATGTCGCGCTGGATGCGCCCGGACACGGTGACCTCGAAGCCGGCCTGCGTGAGCAGCGCCGACAGTGCCTGCACGCGCGGCGAGAGTCCGCCCGCCGGCTCACCGATGATGAGCTGGTTGTTCTTGATGCGCTCGACGCGCGCAGGCCGCGGTGCGGCGGCACTGGCGTGCACCACACAGCCCACGACCTGCCCGACGGGAATGGTGGCCGCACAGACACCGGCCGGATCGACCGATGCCAGGCGCAGTCCGGCCGCCTCGCCCGGCAAGCCGTCGAAGAACCACCAGGGCACGCCGTTCATGGCCACCAGCACCACGGTGTGCGGCCCCATGAGGGCGCGCACCGCCGGCGCCACAGCGGGCATGGCCGGCCCCTTGACGGACACGATCACCAGGTCCTGCACACCGAGCTCGGCCGCATCGTCGCTGGCCTGCACCGGCACCCGGTGCTCGGCGCCGCCGGCATCGACCCAGGTCAGCCCCCGCTCGCGCAGGGCACGCAGCGTCTCGCCACGCGCCACGGCCGAGAGCCGAACCTGGCCGGCCGGCAGCCGCGTGCCCAGCCAGCCGGCGAACAGGCCGCCGATGGCACCCGCGCCAACGATGGCGATCTTGTGAAACGACCCTGTGGTTCGGTGAATCGATGTGGTGGTCATGCGCGGTACTGTTCGGGCGGCGGTCGTCCAGCGGGCGCGTCATGATCCGTGAACGGGTCTCATCGGCACCGTACTGGGGTTGCGATGGATCGAGTCTCGCACACTCCGTCCGGGTGCGCGGACGCGGGCCGCTCGCCGCTCGCCGCTCGCCCACACCGGCGGTCGCGAAGCGGCTGTGGCCAGGCGAGCCGCAGACAGCGGACAATGTCGGGTCATGAGCACGCCCCTGACCGAACGACTTTCCATCGACGCGCTGCTGCTGCAGGCGCCCATGGCCGGCGCGCAGGATGCCCGGCTGGCACTGGCCGTGTGCCACGCCGGCGGCATCGGCAGCCTGCCCGGCGCCATGCTCGCACCCGAGGCGCTGGCGCAACAGCTCCAGATCCTGTCAACGGGCACCGAGCGTCCCTGGAACGTCAATTTCTTCTGCCACACCCCGCCCACGCCCGACCCGACACGGGAGGCCGCCTGGCGGCAGGCGCTGTCCCCCTTCTACACCGAAGCGGGCCTGGACATCACCGCCGTGCCGGCCGGCGCCGGGCGCGTGCCCTTCAGCCACGCCATCGCCGACATTGTCGAACCCTTTCGCCCGCCCATCGTCAGCTTCCATTTCGGCCTGCCCGCACCCGACCTGCTGGCGCGCGTCAAGGCCTGGGGCAGCCTGGTCCTGTCGTCGGCCACCACGGTGGACGAGGCGCGCTGGCTCGAAGCCCAGGGTGTGAGCGCCGTGATCGCGCAGGGCGTGGAGGCCGGTGGCCATCGCGGCATGTTCCTGTCGGATGACATCACCACGCAGGTCGGCACCTTCGCACTGCTGCCACAGATCGTCGCCGCCGTGCAGGTGCCGGTGATCGCGGCCGGCGGCATCGCCGATGCGACGGGGGTGCGCGCCGCACTGGCCCTGGGTGCGGCCGGTGTGCAGGTGGGCACGGCCTACCTGTGCTGCCCCGAGTCCACCGTCAGCGCCCTCCACCGCGCCGCGCTGCAAAGCGATGCCGCCCGCCACACCGCGCTGACCACGCTGTTCACCGGACGGCCCGCACGCGGCATCGTCAACCGCGTGATGCGCGAACTCGGCCCGCTCAACCCGGCCGCGCCGGCCTTCCCCCTGGCCACGGCCGCCATCGCGCCCCTGCGTGCGCACTGGGAGCAGCAAGGCTGCGGCGACTTTTCACCGCTGTGGAG
>NZ_JAQVEJ010000067.1 GCF_028698005.1 Hydrogenophaga sp. | reverse complement strand
GCTTTTTTGCGTCCCCTGTATGCTTGCGGCCATGAGCCGTGTGTTGCCCCGTTTCGATCCCCGCCTCGTGCCACTGGTGCCGCCCGGTGGCGAGGCGCCGCCGCTCCAGGCCGTGGCCTCGCAGCGCTTGACCGCGCCGGCCTTGCGTCAGCGCTTTGCCGAGCCGCCGCCGTGGGTGCCCGAGCTGCGCAGCGAGCCGCGCCTGTTCGAGCGAGAACCCGCGCAGGCGGCGGTGCTCATGCCCCTGGTCATGCGCGAGCGGCCCTCGCTCATCCTCACGCAGCGCACCGACCACCTGTCCACCCATTCCGGGCAGGTGGCACTGCCGGGTGGCCGTGTCGACCCCGAAGATAGCGGCGTCGTCCATGCGGCGCTGCGCGAAGCGCAGGAGGAGATCGGACTGGATCCGTCGCTGGTCGAGGTCATTGGCACCTTGCCGGAGTACGTGACCAGCACGGCGTTTCATGTGACCCCGGTGGTGGCCCTGGTCCAGCCCGGTTTTGTGCTGAACCCCAATCCGTTCGAGGTGGCCGACGTCTTCGAGGTGCCGCTGGACTACCTGATGAACCCGGTCCACCACCGGCTTCATGCCCTGGCCCTGGATGGTCGCGAGCGCCGCTGGTATTCGATGCCGTACGCCGATGGTCAGGTCGAGCGTTTCATCTGGGGTGCGACCGCAGGGATGCTGCGCAACCTGTACCGGTTCCTGTCGGCCTGATGCCCCGGACCGCTATCATCGGCCCATGAGCTTTTTTGCCGTCTTGATGGCCTTGCTGCTGGAACAGGTGCGGCCGGTGGGCTACGACAACCCGGTGCATGCCCTGCTGCGATCGTGGGCGCGCTCGGCCGGGCGCCACCTGGACACCGGCGAAGTGGCGCCGGCCTGGGTGGCCTGGATCCTCGCGGTGGTGCTGCCGGCCCTGGTGGCGGCCATCGTGCATGCCTGGCTGGCCCACTTGAGTGTGCTGCTGGCCCTGGCATGGCTGGTGCTCGTGCTCTACCTGACCCTGGGGTTCCGCCAGTTCAGCCACCATTTCACCGCCATCCGTCATGCCATGGAAACCGGCGACGAGGTGGCGGCGCGGCAGCATCTGGCCCGGTGGTTGCGCGCGGATGTCGCGACACTGCCGCGCACCGAACTGCTGCGCCATGTGATCGAGCACAGCGTGTTGTCGGCGCACCGGCATGTGTTCGGCGTGCTGCTGGCTTTCTTCGTCTGCTGGTTCCTCGGGCTGGGCCCGGCCGGCGCTGTGGCCTACCGCATGGCCGACTACGTGCTCGGGCGCTGGAAGCGCAGCGAAGGCGGACATGCCCACAGTGTGCTGGCCCGTGTCGCCGACCAGGCCTGGCGGGTGGTGGACTATGTGCCGGCGCGCATGACCGCGCTGGCGTTCGCCATCGTGGGCAACTTCGAGGAGGCCGTGGCGAGCTGGCGCAGTGATGCGGGCCGGCATGGGCCGGCCGGCGATGGCATCGTGCTGGCGGCCACCTCCGGCGCCATCAATGTGCGCCTGCGCGCCGCGCAGGCCGGTGAACCGGATACCGGCAACGGGCGTGCCGAGCCGCAGATCGGCCATCTGGCCAGTGCGGTGGGTCTGGTCTGGCGCAGCGTGGTGCTGTGGATGCTGTTCCTGCTGCTGGCCACCCTGGCGGGCTGGCGCGTCTGGCCCTGAAATCAGTAGGTGCGCTGGCGGCTCAACTGCTCGAAGATGTCGCCGTACAGCCGGTAGCGGCTGGCGCTGATGGGCGCTTCCGGGTGAGTATCGTCCTGCACCGCCGCACGGACCGAGCAACCCGGTTCCTGCCGGTGGGTGCAGTTGTAGAAGCGGCAGCCCCCGAGATGTTCTCGCAGATCGGGCATCAGATGTACCAGGCGCTCGGGCCCGATATGGGCCAGGCCGAACTCCTGGAAACCGGGTGAGTCGATCAGCGCCGTGTGGCGGGCTTCATCGGTCCAGTACCAGGTCGTTGACGTGGTCGTATGGCGCCCGGAATTCAGTGCCCGCGAAATCTCGCCCGTCTCGGCCTGTGCCTTGGGAATCAGTCGGTTGACGAGCGTGCTTTTGCCGACCCCCGAGGGGCCCAGCACCAGCGTGGCGCGGTCCTTCAGGCGGGCGCGCAGGTCCGCTTCTCCGGCATCGGTGCCGGCCGAGCGCAGGCACAGGGGCAGCACGTCGTAACCCATGCGGCGGTAGGGCGCCAGGCGCGCCCAGGCACGGTCGAAGGCTGGCTGCACGTCACGCTTGTTCAGCGCGATCAGCACGTCAATACCGGCCGCTTCGGCGGCGATCAGCGCACGTGCGAGCTGGCTCTCGGAAAACTCCGGGTCGGCCGCGAGCAGCACCAGCACCAGATCGATGTTGGCCGCAAACGATTTGGTGCGCCACTCGTCCTGGCGGTGCAGCAGGTTGCGGCGCGGTTCGACGGCCTCGATGATGCCTTCGTCGCCCGTGGGGGCCCAACGCACCAGGTCGCCCACGACGACCTCGTTGCGCTTGCCGCGCGGGTGGCAGCGCATCTGCTCGCCATTGTCCGGGTCTTCGACCAGACAGTGGCGCCCGTGCGCTGCCACCACACGCCCCAGGCGCAGGGCATGGGCGGGGGCAGGGCCCGGGGTTGGGTGACGTCGGCGGCTCACGCGGTGCCCGGGGAAGGCAGCAGCCGGGCCAGCCGCTCGCTGGCCGGCGGGTGCGAGTAGTAGAAGCGCGCGTACAGCGGATCGGGTGTGAGCGTGCTGGCGTTGTCCTGGTACAGCTTGAGCAGGGCACTGGCCAGCTCGTGCCCGTTGGCCTGCTCGCTGGCGTAGGCATCGGCCTCGAATTCGTGCCGGCGCGACAGTTGCGCCAGCAGCGGCGAGAGAAAGAAGGTGGCCACGGGTGCGAGCAGCAGAAACAGGATCAGCGCCAGCGCGTCGTTGGATGCCGCCAGCGAGGGCGTCGCTCCCAGACCGGTGAAGAACCAGGACTGGCCCGAGAGCCAGCCCAGCAGGGCAAAACCGGCCAGGCTCAGGGCGAACATCAGCACCAGGCGCTGGAGAATGTGCCTGCGCTTGAAGTGGCCCAGCTCATGCGCCAGCACGGCATCGATCTCGCCCGGCTCGAGCTGGCGCAGCAGGGTATCGAAGAAGACGACGCGCTTGGCGGCGCCGAACCCGGTGAAATAGGCGTTGGCGTGTGCGCTGCGGCGGCTGCCGTCCATCACGAACAGGCCCTTGGCAGCAAAACCGCAGCGCTGCATCAGCGCCTGGACGCGCGCCTTCACGGTTTCGTCGGTCAGTGGCTCGAACTTGTTGAACAGCGGTGCGATGAAGGTGGGGTAGAGCACCAGCAGCAACAGGTTGAAGCCCATCCAGGCACCCCAGGCCCACAGCCACCACCACGGACCGGCCGAACCCATCAGCCAGAGGACCAGCGCGGCAATCGGCAGGCCGACCACGGTGGCGACGGCCGTGCCCTTGAGCAGATCGGCCAGCCACAGCCGCATGCTCATGCGGTTGAAGCCGAACCGGGCCTCGATGCGAAAGGTGCTCCACCAGCCCAGCAGCAGGCTCGGCACCGCACCGATCAGCGCAAAGGCCCCCAGCAGGGCCAGTTGCTGGGTCATGCCCGGGCCGAGCCAGGCGAGCAAGGCCTGGTTGAGTGCGTCGAGACCGCCCAGCAGTGTCCAGCCCAGCAGCACGGCTGTGTCCACGGCCGCTTCCACGATCCCCAGGCGCAGCCTGGCGATGGTGTAGCCGGCTGCCTTGCGGTGCGCCTCGGCAGACACCGTCCCGGCAAAGGCGGCCGGGACCTGTTCGCGGTGGCGCCAGACATGGCGTGCCTGGCGGTTGGCCAGCCACAGGCGCACCACCAGGCCGGCCAGCAGCAGGACAGCAAACGCGATCGACAAGGTCATGGAGGGGGAGGCCATCCCGGAAGTCTATCGGAGCCGGTGCCGGTGTGCCGGACGGCGGGTATCCGTTCGGCGACAATCGGACAATGAGCAACACTGCAGAGAACACCGGACGGACCGGTCCCGCCACCGTGCCCGCGGCACCGGCATCCACGACCCTGGCCCGCAGCGACCAGAACCTGGTCTGGCTCGATTGCGAGATGAGCGGACTGGATCCCGAGAAGGAGCGCCTGCTCGAGATCGCCGTGGTGGTCACCGGGCCGCAGCTTGAGCCGCGCATCGAAGGGCCCGTGCTGGTCATCCACCAGAGCCAGGCCGTGCTAGACGGCATGGACGCCTGGAACAAGGGCACGCATGGTCGCAGCGGGCTGATCGACAAGGTCAAGGCCAGCACGATGGATGAAGCCCAGGCCGAGGCCATCCTGCTCGAGTTCATCGGCCGGTATGTGCCGAAGAAGACCACGCCCATGTGCGGCAATTCCATCGGGCAGGACCGGCGCTTCCTGGTCAAGTACATGCCGCGTCTGGAGGCCTGGTTCCATTACCGCAACGTCGATGTGAGCACCCTCAAGGAACTGGCCCGCCGCTGGCGCCCGGAGGTGTACGAGGGCTTCAAGAAACAGCAGCGCCACACCGCGCTGGCCGATGTGCACGAGTCCATTGACGAGCTGATGCACTACCGCACGCACTTCCTGCGCTGACCCCCGCACCGGCCTGCGCTGGCGGCGGTTCGCCCAACTGCCCATGTCAAAATCGCGGCCTCGGCAGAAAGATGTCATGAGCAAGAAACAGAAGTCCGGATTCATAGCCCGGTACCAGGATGTGCTGCAACTGAGTGCCTCGGTTGCCTTTTTGCTGGTGGTGGGGCTGTATGCCTCGCTGACGGGCGCCGATGTGGCCGGCCTGTCCGGCTCGGCCGTCTGGCTGCTGATCATCGCCGCGGTGGTGGGTGGCTACATGGCCATGAACATCGGCGCCAACGACGTGGCCAACAACATGGGGCCCGCGGTGGGCTCCGGCGCCCTGTCCATGGGCTGGGCCATCTTGATGGCGGCCGTGTTCGAGGCCATGGGTGCCATCGTGGCCGGCGGGGAAGTGGTGGGCACCATCAAGGGTGCCATCATCGATCTCGAGCAGATTCCCGATCCGGCCCCTTTTGCGTGGCTGATGTTCTCGGCCCTGCTGGCGGGCGCCCTGTGGCTGCACCTGGCCACGGCCATCGGCGCACCCGTCTCCACCACGCACTCCATCATCGGCGCGGTGATGGGGGCCGGCATTGCCGCCGGTGGCTGGGGGCTGGTCAACTGGGAGACCATCGGCAACATCGTGCTCAGCTGGGTGATTTCACCCCTGTCCGGGGGCCTGATGGCGGCGGGCTTCCTGTACCTGATCAAGCGCAGCATCACTTATCGCACCGACATGACCGAGGCGGCCACCCAGGTGGTGCCCTGGCTGATTGCGGCCATGGTCTGGGCCTTCAGTACCTACATGCTGCTCAAGGGCCTGGGCCAGCTGGTCAAGGTGGGGTTCGGGACGGCGGTGCTGGCCGGCGCCGTTCTGGCCGCGGTGGTCTGGGCGCTGGTGCGCCAGCCGCTGGCGGCCCGCGCACGCCGCCTGGGCAACTCCAAGGCGGGAGTCAATGGCCTGTTCGTCTGGCCCCTGATCTGTTCGGCCGCGTTGCTGAGCTTTGCCCACGGCGCCAACGACGTCGCCAACGCCATCGGGCCGCTGGCGGCCATCTACGAGGCGGTGAAAACCGGTGCGGTAGCCACCAGCGCGGCCACGCCCCTGTGGGTCATGGTGCTGGGTGCCATTGGCCTGGCGGTGGGACTGTCGCTGTATGGCGCCAAGCTCATCCGTACTGTCGGCAAGGAGATCACCGAACTGGACAACATGCGGGCGTATTCGATTGCCATGGCCGCTACCGTGACCGTGATCGTGGCGTCCCAGCTGGGCATGCCCGTCTCGACCACCCACATTTCCATCGGTGCGGTCTTTGGCGTCGGTTTCCTGCGCGAACTGCTCAAGGTCAACTACGCCAAGATGGAAGCGGTGGTCCGGGCCGGACACCAGGGCGAGGACCGCGCCGAGGTCGAGGCCTACCTGGCGCGTTTCGAGGCGGCCGAAGTCCGGGAAAAGAAGCGCATGCTCGCCGACATGAAAAAGCGTGCCAAGGCGCGCGAAATGGCCAACGGCGCCCTGTTCGACAAGCGCGAGCAAAAGGCTTTCAAGAAGGCGTACAAGAAGGAAATCGTCAAGCGCTCGGTGGTGCTGCGCATCGTCGCCGCCTGGATCGTGACGGTCCCTGCCACGGCGGTGCTGGCCGCCATCCTGTACCACATCGTGGCCGCCGTGCTGCGCTGATTCTCCGGGCGATGGTCCTGGTGTTTGGGGTTTTCCCCAATGTGTGCGACAATAGAAGGCTGTGCTCATGAAGGGCACAGCTTTCTTGCATCTGCCTCACACAGCAGGCTCCCTGAAACACCCCGACACAGCGCGCCTGGCGCCGGCTCGGTCCTCGGAGCCCTTCGCACCCGAATGATTGTGCGCTGACCGTTTGATGGTTGATGTTCTGTAACCACGAACGGATCTTGCGCGACGGGTAACCCCGGCTTTCTGCCGGCGGCCACTCCTTGCTCCTGCTTCGGTCGTTTGCGCATTTTTTCCGCGCAAGGACTCACATGAGCGATTCTTTTGAAGACCGCGACGCGATCAACGCGTCCGCCGACACCATTTCCACGTCCAGCACGGTCGTCGCACCCAACGCCTTCGAGGCGCTGGGTCTGGCGCCCGAGCTCGTCGCCGCTGTGGCCGATCTGGGCTATGTCGAACCGACCCAGGTGCAGCGCCTGGTCATTCCCAAGGCCGCCGATGCGGCCGGCGAACAGGGGCGTTATGCCGACCTGATGGTTTCCAGCCAGACGGGCAGTGGCAAGACGGCGGCCTTCCTGCTGCCGGTGCTGCACACGCTGCTGGCGCAGCAGGTCGAGCGCGTGGCGCAGGAGCGTGCCGAACGCGAACGCCTGGCGGCCGAGGCGCTGGCCCGTGGCGAAGCACCGCCCAAGGCACCCAAACGCAAGAACCCGACGCTGGCGCGCCACTTCAAGCCTGCCACGCCGGGCGCCCTGGTGCTGTGTCCGACGCGCGAGCTGGCCCAGCAGGTGGCGCACGATGCCATCGACCTGGTGCGCCACTGCCGCGGCCTGCGCATCGCCAGCGTGGTGGGCGGCATGCCCTACCAGGTGCAGATTGCGCGTCTGCAAAACGCCGATCTGGTGGTGGCCACGCCGGGTCGTCTGCTCGACCTGCAGCGATCGATGCAGCTCAAGCTTGACCAGGTGCAGTTCCTCGTCGTGGACGAGGCCGACCGCATGCTGGATCTGGGTTTCGCCGACGATCTGGCGGAGATCAACGCACTGACGGCGCAGCGCCGCCAGACCATGATGTTCTCGGCCACCTTCGCGCCGCGCATCCAGCAACTGGCCATGCGCGTCATGCACGAGGGCGGCAAGCACGTGCAGAAGGTGCAGATCGACAGCCCGCAGGAGCAGCACGCCAACATCAAGCAGGTGTTGTTCTGGGCCGATCACGCGGCCCACAAGCGCCAGTTGCTCGACCATTGGCTGCGCGACGCGTCCATCAACCAGGCCGTGGTGTTCTGCAGCACGCAGATCGAGTGCGACGGCCTGGCCGAAGAGTTGCAACAGGCCGGCTTCGCTGCCGTGGCCCTGCATGGTGCCCTGAGCCAGGGCATGCGCAACCGCCGCCTGATGGCCTTGCGCAATGGTCAGGTGCAGATCCTCGTGGCCACTGACGTGGCCGCGCGCGGCATCGATGTGCCGACCATCACGCACGTGTTCAACTTCGGTCTGCCGATGAAGGCCGAGGACTACACCCACCGCATCGGCCGCACCGGCCGTGCCGGCCGCGACGGCATTGCCGTGACGCTGGCCGAATTCCGTGACCGCCGCCGCATCGGCGACATCGAGGAGTTCACCCGCCAGCGCTTCAAGGCCGAAGTGATCCCGGGCCTGGAGCCGCGCATGCGTCCGCCCCAGCCTGAGGGCTTCGGCCGCGGCGGTCGCTCCGGCGGGCCTGGTGGTCGTGGCGGTTTCGGCCGTTCCGGTGGGCCGGGCCGCGGCGGTCAGGGTCGCCCGGATGGCGCTCGCCCCGGCCAGGGTTTTGGCAGCTTCGGCAGGGCGGACAAGGCGCCCGGCCGCGGTGGCGAGCGCTCGTTCGAGCATCGGGAGCGCACGTTCGAACACAGGCCGTTCGAGCAGCGCGAGCGCGGCTATGCCGATCAGGCCGGCGCCGGCCGTCGGTCCGGCCCGCGCGACGGCCGGGCCAGCCACCAGGGGTTTGCCGGCCGGCCCCAAGGGCAGGGCGGCCGCCGTTCCGGGCGCTGAGCTACTGGCCCTTGAAAATCAGCGGGGCGATCTGGTCGATGTACCAGGTGGCCGCGCCCACTGACAGGTGCCCGTAGTCGTAGCTCAGTGGCTGCCTGGCCTTCTCGTCGAGCCGCGTCAGGCAGCCATCGGCGTTGCAGAAATAGTCCATCCCCGAGATGAACTCGATGCCCATGGCCTGGGCGCGCTGGCGCATCTGGTCGGTGGCGCCCTGCAGGGCCGGGTCCAGCCCCTGGCCAGCCTTCAGTCGCAGGGGCGGGGGCTGGGTGACCGGCCCCTTTTTCCATTCATCCAGCAGGATCTGCGGCAACGCCTTTTGCCAGTAGGGCACGGCGCCGAGCATGATGATGCGCGGCACGCCAGCCTTCTTGATCTCCTGCACCGTGGCGGCCAGGTTGTCCAGCTTGTAACGCGGGTTGTGCCACCAGGCGTAGAGGATGACCACATCGGGTTTGGCGTCGCGAATGGCCTGGATGCTCGAGTCGTTCAGGCTCTTGCACAGCGGCCGCGGCTCAAAGCCCAGGATCGGTGGGCAGATGGCACCACCGCGTTCGCCCAGCCCGAAGCTGTACTTGCCTGAGTCCTGCAGTGCCTTGAAACCCGGGTACAGCGAAGAGACGTGCGAATCGCCCCAGAGGAACACCAGCGGGCGCTTGTTCTCGACGCAGAACGGTTTGTACTGCGAGGCCGGCATCTTGAAATCGAGAATGCAGTCGCCCTCGCGCCAGCCTTCGGTCACCGCCTGGCGCCCGCCGCGGCTCATCATGTCGCGCACCACCTCGGGGAAACGGTGGTCGAAACCGTCCTTGTGGTGGGTGAGCGCGCCCATGGCGGCCGTGGTCACCATGCCCAGGCACAGCGCCACGGTGGTGGCGCGCCGGTTGAAGCGGCCGAAGCGGATCGGGATCTCGACCAGCACGTAGGTCAGCCAGGCCAGCACCACGGCCAGCGCCGCCCAGCCCAGTTGCGTCTGCCAGGCAGGGGAGCCGTCGGTGGCCTGGATGTTCGCATAGGCCAGGAACGGCCAGTGCCAGAGGTACAGCGGGTAGCTGATGAGTCCAATCCAGACGAAGGGCTTGCTGGCCAGGATGTGGCGGTTGAGCCAGGCCTGCGGACCTGCGGCCAGCAGCAGCACGGTGCCCACCGTCGGCAGCAGCGCCCAGGCACCCGGGAAGCGGCTTTCGGGGGTGATGCGGGCGAACACGATCAGCAGCAGCGCCATGCCGGTGAACGACAGCAGGTTGGCGCGCAGCGCCGATCCCCTTGCCTGCGGGGCGCCTGGCTCAGGCAGCCGCAGCAGGCCTTTCCAGCCAATCTGGTGGGTGTGCATCGCCGCCAGCATGGCGCCGACCATCAGTTCCCAGAAACGCGACAAGGGGTTGTAGAACGCGGCGGTGGGATTGCCCTTGACCGTGGCCATGTTGACCGCGAACGACAGCAGCAGCACGGCGAAGATGAATCGCAGCGGATTGATCTTCCAGCGGTGGACCAGAAACAGGGCCAGCGGCCAGAACACATAGAACTGCTCCTCGATGGCCAGTGACCACAGGTGCAGCAGCGGTTTGGTGGTCGATGCGGTATCGAAGTACCCTGCCTCCTGCCAGAACGCGAAGTTCGACAGGAAGGCGCTGCCGGCCAGCAGGTGCTTGCCCAGGGCGCGGTAGTCGGGTGGATTCAGCCAGAACCAGCCCAGCACGAAGGTGGCCACCAGCATCAGCAGCAGGGCCGGAAAGATGCGCTTGACCCGCCGAGCGTAGAAATCGATGAAGCTGAATTTGCCCTTGCGCAACTGCGCCAGGATGATCGAGCTGATGAGGTAGCCCGACAGGACGAAGAAGACATCGACACCGACAAAGCCCCCCTCGAACCAGGAGGGAAAGGCGTGGTGCACCACCACCGCGCCCACGGCAATGGCGCGCATGCCATCGATATCGGGTCGGTAGTGGGTGTTGTGGGTGACGGAAGCGGGTGTGGTCATTGCGGGGGCTGCGGCAGGTCAGACCCCGTGTCAGGCGTACAGTTCCCGGGCGATGTGCAGCGCCAGGGTATCGGGCAGATCGACGTCGTCGAAGCTCAGCACCTGGCCCGGCTCGATGTCGCGACGGATCACCGCGTTCTGCACCAGCCCCATGGGCACGTGGTTGGGGGCATCGGCAATGCGCGCGGCCTCGCCACGCAACTGGAAGCCTCCGATGGCACGGTCGATGCGGGTGCCGGCCTTGAGCGGCACCTTGGCGATGGCCACGATGGAGACGGTGGGCGCAGACGAGTTGTTGAACAGGATGCCGCCACCGTTGAGCACGCGGCGCACGGTCTTGATGATCTCGTACTGGCACAGGTGGAACGGACGTACCAGCACGTAGTAGGGCCCGTCACCGAGCTTGAGGTAGTTCAGGGCACGCCATTCCGACTCGTCGTGCGTGCCGACCACGAACACACCGGCGTTGCCCGGTGCCAGCACATAGTCGGAGAGCACCTGGCCCGACTCGGCGGCGCGCCGTGCCAGCTCGATCGCTGCCTTGGACACGTCGGTCGTTTGGGGGCCGAGCATGCCTTGCTGGGCAATGGTGGCGCCGAAGGCGTTGGCCACCAGCGCCTGCTCGATCTGGATCTTGGTGCCGTCGGTGAACGAGGTGGTCTGCTCGACGCTGATGCCCTGCTTGGAAGCCCAGTAGGCCATCTCTTCCGGGGTCGGATGGTGGTTGAGGAAACCCTTCATGTTGCCATACACGATGGGCTTGAAGCCCATCATGATGGCTTCCTCGCGCAGTGCCGCGATGGAGCCGGGTTGGTCGCCCTCGGCTTCCGTCAGCAGACCCCGGCCGGCGAAGTACGAGCCCGTGGTGATGTGGAACTCCGAGTTCATCGTCACGACCGGCTTGCCCGCCTTGAGTGCCTGGTCGATGACATCGGTGGCGTGCAGCACGTCGCCGCTGCACTCGACGATGAGGTCGGCCTTGTCCAGCAGCTCCTGCACCGACTGCGTCAGGCGCTCGGGAAACGGAAATCCGGTGGTGCTGTTCAGGGGGCGCCGGGTCAGCACCGCACTCAGTTGCAGGTCCGGGTGGTGGTTGACGAGCAGGCGGGCAAAACCGCTGGCGATGAAACCGGTGCCAACGAGGCCGATGCGGTGGGAGGGGGAGGTCTGGCGGGTCATGTGTTTCAAGCGTGATTGGCGGCCAGCGCCGTGGCGGTGCCGTTCCAGCCAGGGGTGTCGGACTCGCAGCGGAAGCCGGCCACCAGGTCGGTCAGCAGGGCCTCCACAGCGTCCAGGTCGGTGGCGTCCAGCGCGGTTTCCAGCGCATCCAGCCGGGCACGCAACTGGGGCCACGGCAGGAACTCCTCATGCGCCTTCATGATGCGCGGATGCGAGGTGGGGCTGGGATTGTTGCCGATGAGCAGTTCTTCGTAAAGTTTCTCGCCCGGACGCAGACCGGTGATCCGGATTTCGATGTCGCCGTCCGGGTTGGCGGGGCTCTTGAGGCACAGCCCGGACAGCTCGATCATCTGCACGGCCAGGTCGCGGATCTTGACCGGCGAGCCCATGTCCAGCACGAACACGTCACCGCCCCTGGCCATGGCGCCCGCCTGGATCACCAATTGGGCCGCCTCGGGGATGGTCATGAAGTAGCGTGTGATCTCGGGGTGCGTCAGGGTGATCGGGCCGCCGTCCTGGATCTGGCGCCGGAACTTGGGCACCACCGAACCCGAGGAACCCAGCACATTGCCGAAGCGCACCATCGAGTAGCGGGTCTGTGACCCGGCGGCCGACAGGGCCTGCAGTGTCATCTCGGCCAGCCGCTTGCTGGCGCCCATGATGTTGGTGGGGCGCACGGCCTTGTCGGTGCTGATGAGCACGAAATCGGCCACGCCCGCCGCGGCGGCCGCCTCGGCGGCCACCAGGGTGCCCAGGGTGTTGTTGCGGATACCCTCCACCGGGTTGTGCTCGACCAGCGGCACATGCTTGTAGGCGGCCGCGTGGTAAACCGTGTCGGGCCGGTAGCGGCGCATGATGTCCTGCATCAGATGCCTGTCCCGTACCGAGGCCAGCACCGGGTGCAGGATCACGGGTGCTTCGCCGACCCTGCCCAGCAGCTCCTGATGAATTTCGTACAGGGCAAACTCGCTCTGCTCGACCAGCACCAGTTCCACCGGCCCGACGGCCAGAATCTGGCGGCACAGCTCGCTGCCGATGGAACCACCGGCACCGGTGACCAGCACCACCTTGCCGTGGATGGCCTTGCCCAGCAGCAGCAGGTTCGGGTTGACCGGCTCGCGTCCGAGCAGGTCGTCGATGTCCAGTTCACGCAGATCCGATGTGCTGACCGTGCCCTGGGCCAGCTCGCTGACGCTGGGCAAGGTCCGCACCTCGACGTGGGCACGGCGCATCTGCTGGATCATTTCGTTGCGCCGGTACCGGCTGGCCGATGGAATGGCCAGCAATACCGTGGCGATGTGCAGTGAGCTGACCAGCGAGGGCAGGTCGGCCGGGCTGTAGATCGGCAGCCCGTTGAGCACGTGTCCGTGCAGGCGGTCGTCGTCGTCCATGAAGCCGACCACACGCATCTCATGGCTGTTGGCCATGGCCGCGGCCAGTTGCCGGCCGGCATTGCCGGCACCGTAGATCAGGACCCGGGGCAGCGTGGCCATGCGCAACTGGTTCTGGTAGACGCCACCCAGCCAGAAGCGGGCCA
Organism: Hydrogenophaga sp.; assembly: GCF_028698005.1. Lineage (GTDB taxonomy): Bacteria > Pseudomonadota > Gammaproteobacteria > Burkholderiales > Burkholderiaceae_C > Hydrogenophaga. The sequence goes on along the minus strand of NZ_JAQVEJ010000067.1, from coordinate 1,784 downwards.
GCATGCGCGAGGCGCCCACCGTCAGCAGCAGCAGCATCGGCTGGATCAGGCCGATGGTCCGGGGGACGCCCTCCAGGCCCACGGCCGTGAAAATCGACGCATACAGCAGGCCGTACACGGCAACGGCCTTGATGATGGTCATCAGGGCCGCGAGGCCCGAGTAGCGGAAGATGGCGCGGTAAAAACCGTTGACGATGAAGATCGGCAGGGCCAGCGCCAGCGAACCGGCCACGGCCCACTGGGGCTGCCAGAAGCCTTCGCCCGAGATCTTCACCCACTCGCCCAGGCGCAGGTAGTACGCCAGCCATACCGTCAGCACGCACAGCGAGGCGTCCACGGCCAGCACGATCACCCGCTTGGCCGGGCGGGGGATGCCGAGGATGGGAGCAGCCAGTCTGGACAGCATGCGGGTTCTGGAAGGGGGGTGTCGTCGGTCAGTGGGAAACGCCTTCGCGCCGGACCACATTCCAGGCGGTGCGGGCGATGATCTGCAGGTCGAACCAGAAACTGCGCCGCTGCAGGTATTCGACGTCCAGTTTCACTTTTTCCGGGATGGGCAGCTCGTCACGTCCGTTGATCTGGGCCCAGCCGGTCAACCCGGGTACCAGGGCATCGACACCGTGCTGCGTGCGCAGGGCGATGAGGTCGTCCTGGTTGTACAACGCCGGGCGCGGGCCGACGATGCTCATGTCGCCCTTGAGAATGCTCCACAGCTGCGGCAGCTCATCGAGGCTGGTCTTGCGCAGGAACGACCCGATGGGCGTGAGGTACACGCTCGGATCGGTCATCAGGTGGGTGGCCACGGTGGGGGCATCGATGCGCATGCTGCGAAATTTCGGCATCCGGAAGATCCGATTGTACCGGCCGACGCGGTCGCTCCAGTAAAGTGCGGGCCCGGGCGAGGTCAGTCGCACGAGCAACCCGATCACCAGGATCGGCAGCAGCAGCACCAGCGCGGCGGCCAGTGACACGATGACGTCGAACAGCCGTTTCATGGCGCCGCCCTTCCATCATGGCCTGCTTGTCCGGTCACGGCCCGCGCCAGGCCCTGTTCGACCGTGAACGGCGGCACCCAGCCCAACTGCGCGCGGGTGTGGGCGATGTCGACCTGCAGCGACTGCACCAGGCGCGCCACCGTGTCGCCTTTGCCCGCCAGGCGAGCGGCCAGCAGCAGGCAGGCCACCGGCACCGGCCACAGCCTGGGGTGTGTTCCCATCGCCTGCCCCAGGCCCGCGATCAGCGCCGGGGTGGACAGATCGTGTCCATCGGACACCAGCAAGGTCTGGCCGGCGGCGTCGGGGTGATGGGTGCACAGGGCGATGAGGTCGATCAGATTGTCGATCGATACCAGCGATCGGCGGTTGCGCACCGACTTCAGGGGCAGGGGTATCCCGGAGGCGACCCAGCGAATCAGACGCTGGAAGTTGGCGCCCACGCCAGGGCCATACACCAGGGGGGGGCGGATCACCACCACTTCGATGCCTGTCTCGCGCGCCAGCGACCACAGTGCCTGCTCGGCTTCCCACTTGGATTGCCCGTAGGGGTCTTGCGGGCAGGGCGGGCTGTCATGCCGGAACGGCTGGCCGGGTGGCGTGGCCTCGCCCAGCACCTTGACCGAGCTGACGAACACGAAGCGGCGCACACCGGCCCGCGCGGCCGCCTGTGCCAGGTGCCGGGTACCTTGCGTGTTGACGCGGCGGTAGGCGGCCAGGTCGTCGCCGGACCCTCCCGCGCCCATGCGGTGCACATGGGCGGCGCAATGCACCACGCAGGCCAGGCCATCC
>NZ_JAQVEJ010000066.1 GCF_028698005.1 Hydrogenophaga sp. | reverse complement strand
GCCCTGTCGCTGAACGTGAGCTACACCTGGAGTGACAGCGAGGCCGTCGTCAACGGCGCCAAGAGCGGCAAGCTCAGCGACACCGCCGAGCACATGGCCTCGGCCCAGTTGCGCTACGACGTGAGCGAGCGCTGGAACCTGTGGCTGCGCGGCGACTACCGCGGCAAGAGCCGCCGCTTCGACGGCGACCCCGCCCAGCTGACGGGCGACAACCTGCGCGAGTACCAGGCGCTGGGCGACCTCAAAGGCTTCGCGCTGTTCCACCTGGGCGCCTCGTACAAGCTGAGCAAGAACGTGACGCTGGGCGCCACGGTCTACAACCTGTTCGACAAGGACTTCACCCAGTTCACCGCCTGGACCAACGGTGCCGGCGAAACGGTGCTCGGCAGCCCCTACTCCAAGACCACCTCCGGCACCAAGGGTTCGGCACTCAGCGGCCGCACCTTCTGGCTGACCGCCAACGTCAATTTCTGATCATCCCGCCTTACCTCAAGGAACATCTCGCATGAAAAAACAAGGATTCCTCCGGGCCGCCCTCGGTCTGGCCATGCTGGCCGCCGGTACGCAAGTGCTCGCCCAGGCCGCACCGCAGGCCGTCACGGTCTACTCCTCGCGCATCGAACAGCTGCTCAAGCCGACACTGGACCGCTACACCAAGGAAACCGGCGTCAAGATCAACCTGCTGACCGACCGCGGCGGCTCGCTCACCGAGCGCCTGGCCTCCGAAGGCGCCAGTTCCCCGGCCGACGTGTTGATCACCGTCGACATGGGCGTGCTGTGGAACGCGGCCGAGCGCGGCCTGCTGCGCAAGGTCGACTCCCCCGCGCTCAATGCCAACGTGCCGGCCAACTTCCGCGACCCGGGCAACCGCTGGTGGGGTCTGTCGCAGCGCGAGCGCACCATCTTCTACGCCGCCGGCCGCGTCGATCCGAAGAACCTGTCCACCTATGAAGACCTGGCGCTGCCGAAGTGGAAGGGCAAGCTGTGCCTGCGCACCAGCAAGCAGACCTACACGCAGTCGCTCACGGCCATGATGATCGCCAAGCACGGCGAGGCCAAGGCCGAGGAGATCGTGCGCGGCTGGGTCACCAACCTGGCGACGGACGTCTTCACCAACGACGCCAGCCTGCTCAAGGCCATCGCGGCCGGCCAGTGCGACGTGGGCATCGCCAACACCTACTACTACGGCCGCATCCTGTCCAAGGAGCCCGACTTCAACCAGCAGGTCAAGCTCTTCTGGGCCAACCAGGGCAAGGACGAAGGCGGCGCGCACGTCAACCTCTCGGGTGGCGGCGTCACGGCGCACGCCAAGAACCCCGAAGGCGCGCGCAAGCTGCTCGAGTGGCTGTCGTCGCAGGAGGTGCAGACCGCCTACACGCACGGCACCTTCGAGAGCCCGATCAACACCAAGGCCGAGGCCGATCCCATCGTGAAGGCCTGGGGCAAGTTCGTGCCCAGCCCGCTGAACGCGGCCGACATCGGCTCGCACCAGCCGGCCGCCATCCGATTGCTGGACCGCGTTGGCTACCGCTGATACGTCCACACTGACGGCCAACAGCGCCACTGTCATGCCCCTCCCTCGGCCGTCCCGTCGGCCCTGGCGGGGCATTGTCGCTGTCGGACCGATCGCTCTGCTCACGCTCATTCCGCTGGGCGTGGTGATCGGGCTCGCGCTCACGCCTCAGCCTGATATCTGGCAGCACCTGTGGCAGCACGTGCTGCCGCGCGTGCTGGCCAACACGGCACTGCTCATGGTGCTGGTGTCCGTCGGCGTGCTGCTGGTGGGCGTGCCGCTGGCCTGGCTGACCACGATGTACGAGTTCCCCGGGCGGCGCCTGTTCGCCTGGGCACTGGTACTGCCACTGGCCATTCCCGCCTACGTGCTGGCCTTCGTGCAGATGGGCCTGTTCGAGTTCGCCGGGCCGGTGCAGCGCGCGATCCGGGCCGTGGCCGGCTCCAGCCAGTGGTTCCCCGAGATCCGGGGCAGTCTCTGGGGGCTGACGCTGGTACTGGTGTGCGCGTTCTACCCCTACGTCTACCTGCTGGCGCGCAGCGCCTTCCTGACCCAGGGCCGGCGTGCCATGGAAGCCGCGCAGTCGCTGGGTTACTCGCCTACCGGTGCCGTGCTGCGCGTGGCGGTGCCCATGGCCCGCCCCTGGATCGCCGCCGGTCTCGCGCTGGTGCTGATGGAAGTTCTGGCCGACTTCGGCGCCGTCGCGGTGTTCAACTTCGACACCTTCACGACCGCGCTGTACAAGGCCTGGTTCGACCTGCACAACCTCGGCGCGGCCGCCCAGCTCGCGGCGTTGCTGATCCTGGTGGTGGTGGTGCTGATCGCGGCCGAGCAGCGCTCGCGCCTGGCCCAGCGCTACCACAGCGCCGCCAGCCGCCAGGGCCGTATCGCGCTGCGCGGGCGCGCACGCTGGCTCGCCTTCGCCGCCTGCGCCGTCGTGCTCGCGGTGGCCTTCGTCATCCCCATGCTGCAGATCGTGGCCTGGTCGCTCGACGTCTGGCGCGAGGACCTGGACGAGCGCTACTGGGGCTTCGTCTGGAACACGCTGCAACTGGCCCTGGCCACGGCGGCCATCACCACCGCGCTGGCGCTGCTGCTGTCGTGGTTGCGCCGCCTGCACACCGATGCCGGTACCGCCTGGCTGGTGCGGCTGGCGGTGGTGGGCTACGCCATACCGGGCGTGGTCCTGGCGGTGGGCGTGTTCGTGCCGATCGCCTGGCTCGACGACCTGCTGCTGCCGGTGCTGCAAGGCATGGGCTACGAGGGCCTGACGCTGTTCAAGGGCACGATCGCCACCATGCTCCTGGCCCTGTCGGCGCGCTTCCTGGCCGTGGCCTGGCAGGCCACCGACAGTGCCATGCAGAGCATCAGCCGCAGCCAGGAGGACGCCTGCGCGTCGCTCGGCCTGACGACCTGGCAGACACTGCGCCGGCTGCACCTGCCGCTGTTGCGCACCGGCCTGCTCTCGGGCTTTCTCATGGTCCTGGTGGACGTGATGAAGGAAATGCCCATCACCCTCATGACGCGCTCGTTCGACTGGGACACCCTGGCCGTGCGCGTGTTCCAGCTCACCAGCGAATCCCTGTGGGACCAGGCCGCGCTGCCGGCGCTGGCCATCGTGCTGGTTGGCCTGCTGCCGGTCGCCCTGCTGGTGGCCCAGACCGAGCGCCAGCCTACCTCGATCCCTGCCCATCATGACGACGACACCCATGCTTGAAGTCGACCACGTCACCCTCGGCTACGACCACACCGACGTGGTTCGCGACATCTCGCTGACGCTGGCGCGCGGCGAGATCGGCTGCCTGCTCGGCCCCTCGGGCTGCGGCAAGACCACCCTGCTGCGTGCCATCGGCGGCTTCGAGCCGCTGCGCGCCGGCCGCATCGCGCTGGACGGCCGCACCGTGGCCACCGCCCATGCCGCCCTGCCCGCACGCGAGCGCGGCATCGGCATGGTGTTCCAGGATCACGCACTGTTCCCGCACCTGAACGTGCAGGACAACGTCGCCTTCGGCCTGGGCAAGCTGACGCTGGTCGAGCGCAAGCGGCGCGTGGCCGAGATGCTCGCGCTGGTCGGGCTTGACGGCCTGCAGCGGCGCTGGCCGCACGAGCTCTCGGGTGGTCAGCAGCAGCGTGTGGCGCTGGCGCGCGCGCTGGCGCCGCAGCCGGCCCTGCTGCTGCTGGACGAACCGTTCTCCAACCTCGACACCGGCCTGCGCGTGGCCATCGCACGCGAGATCCGCGCGATCCTGCGCCAGGCCGGCGCCACGGCACTGATGGTCACCCACGACCAGCACGAGGCCTTCGCCATGGCCGATGCCATCGGCGTGATGGTGGGTGGTCGCCTGCACCAGTGGGCCAGCGCCTATGACGTGTACCACCGGCCCGCCACGCCCGAGGTCGCACGCCTGATCGGCGAAGGGGTGCTGCTGCCGGCGCAGGCCGGATCGAATGGCTGCTGGCAGACACCGGCGGGTGCGATCGCCACCGATACACCCTGCTTCGACGACGGCACCCAACGCCAGGTGCTGGTGCGTCCCGAGGAGCTGTGCATCGACGACGCCAGCACCGTGCGGGGCACCGTGACCGAGTGCATCTTCCGCGGCAGCCACTTCCTCTACACGGTGCAGCTGGTCGACACGCGCGTGCTGGTCCACGGCGGCATGGGCCAGCCGCGGGACGTCGGCACCACGGTCGGCATCGCGCCCCTGCGCCGCTGAGGCGCCCGCCCGGCGCTAGCCGAGCAGGTCCTTCAGGCGGTACCAGGCCATGCCCAGGGCCAGGCTGGGCGTGCGCAGCCAGCGCCCGCCCGGGAAGGGATGGTGCTTCAGGCGCGCAAAGACATCGAAGCGCCCGGCCTGGCCCAGCACCGCCTCGGCCACCAGTTGACCGGCCAGCCCGGTCAGCGCCATGCCATGGCCGCTGAACCCTTGCAGGTAGTACAGGTTGTCACCGAGGCGGCCGAAATCGGGCGCTCGGTTCATGCTGATGTCCACGAAGCCACCCCAGACGTAGTCGACCGGCACCCCCTTGAGGTCCGGGAACACCCGTCCCATGCGCCGCTCCATCGTGCCCTTGAGGTCGGGCGGTGTCATGGTCGTGTAGCTCACACGGCCACCGAACAGCAGCCGCGAATCGGCGCCGAAGCGGAAGTAGTCGAGCACGAAGTTGTTGTCGCAGACCGCGGCGTTGCTCGGGATCAGACGCTGGCGCAACGCCGGGTCGATCGGCGCCGTGGCCACGATGTAGGTGCCCACCGGCATGATGCGCGCGGCGATCTCCGGCGCCACCCGCGGCCCGTACTCGGGCAGCATGCAGTTGCCCGCCAGCACACCGTAGCGCGCGTGCACCCGCCCATGGCGCGAATGCGCCACCAGTTGCGCGCCACGCTCCAGCGCCGTCACCGGCGACTGTTCGCACAGGCGCACGCCCGCACGCTCGGCCGCCTGCGCCAGGCCCAGTGTGTACTTGAGCGGATGCAGGTGGCCGGAGCGGTTTTCGTAGGCGGCCATCACGTAGCGCGGGCTGTCGATCAGGCGCCACAGGCCGGCCCCTTCGGCCACCTCGCAGCTCACGCCGTGCCGCTGCAGGTTCCCGATCTCCTCGCGCAGGGCACGTGCCTTGCGCGCCGAATCGGCCACATACAGGTAGCCGCGCTGCCATTCGCAGTCGATGTCATGCTCCCGGATCCGGCGCTCGACCAGATCGACCGCCTCGACCGACATGTCCCACGCCAGGCGCGCATCGTCGGCGCCAAGCTGCTGCTCGAGGAGCTCCTGCCCGCTCGCATAGCCGACGATCACCTGCCCGCCATTGCGGCCGCTGGCGCCGGCGCCGATGCGGTCGGCCTCCAGCAGCACCACCGACAGGCCGCGCCGCGCCATCTCCAGCGCGGCCGACAGCCCGGCCAGGCCGCCGCCGATCACCACCACATCGGCCGTCACCTCGCCCTGCAGCGGCGGCCTGGGCGCCGGCCGCACGACGCTGGCCTCGTAATAGCTGTGCAGATTGAGCTGGGTGTCCGAACCGATCAGGGAACGCGTCAGCATGCACCGCCCTCCCTCAGGCCATGCGGGCCACACGGCCGCACAGGTAGGTCCAGACGAAGGTCGCTGCCGCGTTGCTGGTCAGCTCGGCGTGGTCGTAGGCCGGCGCCACCTCCACGCAGTCCATGCCGATCCAGTTCAGGTCGGCCAGCTCCTCCAGAAAGGTCAACACCTGCGAGCTGCTCAGCCCGCCGGGCTCGGGCGTGCCGGTGCCGGGCGCAAAGGCCGGATCCAGCACATCGATGTCGAGCGTCAGGTAACACGGCCGCTGACCGATGCGCCCGCGAATCGCCTCCAGCACCGGCGCCAGGCCCGCGCCATCATGGCCGCGCAGGGCGCGCGCGGTGAAAATCTGCCCGCCCTGGTCGGCCACGTACTCGCGCGCGGCGCGCTCGCCGCTGGAGCGGATGCCGATCTGCACCGTGTGCGGCGCACTGATCAACCCCTCCCGGATCGCCTCGTAGGTCCAGGTGCCGTGGCCCGAGGGTTCACCGAAATGGTCCTGCCAGGTGTCGCAGTGGGCATCGAAATGCACGCAGGCCAGCGGCTCGCCACCGCCATAGCGGGCCTGCGCCGCGCGCAGCAGCGACAGCGTGACCGAGTGGTCGCCACCGAGGAACACGCAGTGGTGCCGCGCCATCAGCTCGGCAGCCTGTGCCTCGATGTGCCGGCGTACCTCGGTCAGCGGCGAAGCGTTGGGCAGGCGCATGTCCAGTGCATCGCCCACGTGCGCCAGCGGCGAAACGTCGAAATGCGGGTGGATGCCGTCACACAGCATCAGGCTGGCGGCGCGGATGGCCTGCGGGCCGAAGCGTGCCCCCGGTCGGTGGGTCACCGCCCCGTCGTAAGGCACGCCCGCCACCGCGAACGGCTGATGGTCCAGGGGCGCGCAGGCCAGAAATCGGTTGCTGTGGTTGGCAAAGGCGAAATGCCCGATCGGGGAAGACATGGGTGCGGGTGGTAGACGTTGCAGGTGCCGTGGCGGCCGAGCACCGGACGAAAGATACACCCGCCAGGGTCGCCACGTGCCGACCAATTGTCAGGCAAGCGCCGCATCGGCCGTGACGAAAAAAAGCTTGCGCCACGCCGCATGTGCAAATATATTTGCTTTCATGATGTAAATGCAAATAATCATTGCATCATGCTGGTGCATCCCCGGCAAAAAAGCGCCACGATGGTGCACCGCCCTCCATCTCTCCATCAGAAAGGTCTGCCATGAAACACCTCCTCGTCCGGTCTCTCGCCGCGGCCCTGACGGCCGCCTCCATGCTGTTCGGCACCGCACAGGCACAGACCCTGGTGGTGGCCACCGACACCGCCTTCGTGCCCTTCGAGTTCAAGCAGGGCGACAAGTACGTGGGCTTCGACATCGATCTGTGGGACGCCATCGCCAAGGAGCTGGGCCTGTCCTACAAGCTGCAGCCGATGGACTTCAACGGCATCCTGCCGGCACTGCAGACCAAGAACGTGGACGTCGCGCTGGCGGGCATCACGATCAAGGACGAGCGCAAGAAGGTGATCGACTTTTCCGACGGCTATTACGACAGCGGCTTCATGCTGCTGGTGCCGACGGCCAGCGCCATCGCCAGCGAGAAGGATCTCAAGGGCAAGACACTGGCCGTCAAGACCGGCACCTCGGCCGCCGACTACGCCAAGGCCAACTTCGCAGGCACCGAGCTGCGCCTGTTCCCGAACATCGACAACGCCTACCTCGAACTGGCCACCGGTCGCGTGGACGCGGTCATGCACGACACGCCCAACGTGCTGTACTTCGCCGCGACCGCCGGCAAGGGCAAGAGCAAGGTGGTGGGCTCGCAGATGATGGCGCACGAGTACGGCATCGGCTTTCCCAAGGGCAGTGCGCTCGTGCCGCGCGTCAACGAGGCGCTGGCCAGGATCAAGGCCGACGGTCGCTACGACGCGATCTACAGGAAGTGGTTCAACACCGAACCGCCGAAGAAGTGACGCGCCCGGCGCCCAGCGGAGCACCCTGTCATGGATTTTGACTGGTCCGTCATCGTCGATGCCTTTCCGGCCCTCATGCAGGGTGCCAAGCTCACCGTGTTCATCACGGTGGTCGGCCTGCTCGGCGGCACCGCGGTCGGCCTGCTGTTCGGCCTGATGCGCGCCTATGGCAACCGCCTGCTCGACCTCATCGCCTTCGCCTACATCGAACTGGTGCGGGGCACACCCATTGTGGTGCAGGTGATGTTCATCTACTTCGCGCTGCCGGTGCTGGCGGACATCCGCGTGGACCCGATGACCGCGGCCGTCACGGCCATCATCGTGAACTCCGGCGCCTACATCGCCGAGATCGTGCGCGGCGCCTTCATCTCGGTGCCCAACGGTCTGCGCGAGGCCGGCCTGGCACTGGGCCTGCCGACCTGGCGCGTGCTGGCCTTCGTGGTCGGCCCGGTGGCCTTCCGCCGCATGACACCGCCACTGGGCAACCAGTTCATCGTCAGCCTCAAGGACACCTCGCTGTTCATCGTCATCGGCGTCGGCGAGCTCACGCGGCAAGGCCAGGAGATCATGGCCGCCAACTTCCGCGCGGTGGAGATCTGGACCGCCGTGGCCATCATTTACCTGTGCATGATCGGCGCGCTCACCTTCGCGCTGAGGACGCTGGAAAAGAGGATGCGCATCCTATGAGCACGACGCCGACCTCCCCCGTCCCTCGACCACCCACCGACGCCGCCCCGACCATGGTCGAGTTCCGGCAGGTGCGCAAGTGCTTCGGCAAGACCGTGGTGCTCGATGGCGTGGACCTGCGCATCCACGCCGGCGAGGTCGTGGTGCTGATCGGGCCCTCGGGCTCGGGCAAGTCCACCCTGTTGCGCTGCATCAACGCGCTGGAATCCATCGATGGCGGCGACCTGATCGTGGATGGCCGCAGCGTGCGCGCGGGCCCCTCCACGGTGCGCGAGATTCGCCAGGAGGCGGGCATGGTGTTCCAGCAGTTCAACCTGTTCCCGCAGATGACCGCGCTGGAGAATGTGGCCTTCGGCCCGCGACAGGTGCGCGGCACGCCCAGGGCCCTGGCGCACGAGCAGGCCACCGAGTTGCTGCGCAAGGTCGGCCTGGCCGAGCGCGCGCACCACTACCCGAGCCAGCTCTCGGGTGGCCAGCAGCAGCGCGTGGCGATCGCGCGGGCGCTGGCCGTCAGGCCCCGGCTCATGCTGTTCGACGAGCCCACCTCCGCCCTCGATCCCGAGCTACGCCAGGAAGTGCTGCGCGTCATGCAGGCCCTGGCCGAGGAGGGCATGACCATGGTCGTGGTCACGCACGAGATCGCGTTCGCGCGCCAGGTCGGCACGCGCCTGATCTTCATGGAACACGGCCACATCACCGTCGACGGGCCGCCCGTCGAGTTGACCAACAACCCCACCAATCCCCGTCTGCGGGAATTCCTGCAGCATGTCGAATAGCATCGAATGCTTTCCTATCTGACAATCCAGGGCACGCCCTTCGACGTCGGTGCCGCCCTCGGGCGCTTCGGCGCGCAGGCGGTGCACGAAGTCCTGCGGCCCGGTGCCGCCTGGGCCGAGGTCATGCGCTGGCGCGACAGCCCCGCCCTGACCCGCATGGCCGAGCACACCCGCACACTTCAGCCCGCCTGCTGGCAGGAACTGCAGGGTCTGGCCAGCGGCCTCGGCCTGGCCTGGGACGAGGTTTTTGCCTGGAACTGCCGGGGCGACGTCTGGGCCATGGCCCCCGACGGTTGCACCACCGTGCAGTTGCCCGGCGAGGTGCCCCGCTTCGCGCACAACGAGGATGGCGATCCGGGTCTGGTCGGGCGCTGCGCGCTGGCCGAGATCCATGTCCACGGCGGCACCCGCTTCGCCGCCGTGGTCTACCCCGGCTCGCTGCCCGGCCACACCATCGCTGTCACCGGCCATGGCCTGGCCGTCACCGTCAACAACCTGCGCACCCTGCACGCGAACGACGGTCTGCCGCGCATGGTGCTGGCGCGTGCCCTCCTCGACCAGCCGTCGATCGAAGCCGGCATACGCCTGCTGCAGGAGGCACCGCGTGCAGGCGGCTTTCACTTCACCCTCGGTCAGGCTGGTTTCGCACAGCTGTACAGCATCGAGTTCAACGCCGCCCAGTGCTCGGTTCGCCGCCTGGAGCAGCCCTCGCTGCATGCGAACCACATGATCCACCCGGCCATGGCCCATCAGCCCCAGATCGTCACCGGCTCTTCGGGACACCGCCAGCTGCGGGGCGAGGCGCTGCTGGCCGAAGCCGCGGCACGCGCGGTCGCGCCCGATCCGCTGGCCATCCTGTTCGACCAAAGCGATGCGCGCTTTCCGATCTTCCGCAACGACCTCACGGACAGCGATCGCGAAAATACGCTGGCAACCGCCGTCATCCGGATCGGCAGCGATGCGGTCGACTGGCAAATCCACACCGGACGCTCGGTCAGGCCGCTGTACCACCTGAGGAACGGAGCGCTGTCGTAAGCTGCCGATGACGGACACACCCTGGAACCACGCGCAACATGCCCAAGGACAGCTCCCACGTTCCCCGCTCCATCGAAGCCCTGCGTGAACTGGCCGTGGCCATCGGCCGCGGCGAAGCCCCCGTATCGCTCGGCAGCAAGGCGCACGCCGTGCTCGCCAGGCTCGTGGCACAACCCGAGGCGGTGGCCTTCCGCACCATCACCGAGCTGTCGGACGACTTCGGCGTCAACCCCTCAACGCTCACGCGGCTGGCCACACGGCTGGGTTTCAGCGGTTTTGCCGACTTCCAGGCCGTGTTCCGCGACAGCCTCAGCCGCAACTCGCGCCACTTCTACACGCAACAGGCCCACCGACTGATGGACAGGCCGCTGGCACGGGAGACCACGGCCGAGATGGACGTGGTCGTGAAGCTGGCGCAGGAGTCCATCAACAACGTCGAGGGGTTCCTGTCGCAACTGGAGCCCGACGAGCTCAGGAGCGCCGCGCAACGGCTCGCAACGGCACGCCGCGTGCGCGTGCACGGCCTGCGCCAGATCCACTCGCTGGCGAGCTTCCTGACCTACGGGCTGGGCATGGTCCGGGCTGACGTTTCCCTGCTGGACGGCCCCGGGCTCGGTGTCGCCGAGGGCCTGGCGCAGCTCGAGCCGGATGATGTGCTCGTGGTCGCCAGCGTGGCGCCCTACACCCGCAGCGTCGTCGAGGTGGCCCATGCGGCGGCACAGGCTGGCATCGATGTGATCGCGCTGACGGACTTTCGTGCCTCCCCGCTGGTGCCGCCGGCGCACCACGCCTTCTTCATCCCCCACGACAGCAGCTACATCAGCAACAGCATGGGCGCCTACCTGGTGTTCTGCGAGTGCCTGGTGAACCTGGTGGCGCGCGAGCTCGGCGATGCCGCCCTGCAGGCGCTGGAGCGCCGCGAAGGCTTCATCGGCGAACTGGGCATCGAGGTTCTCTAGCCCAGCCCCACCGGGGACGGTGCCGTCATCACGATGCGCGTGAACAGGCGGTCAAACAGGGGGTCGCGCGGGAGGCGCTGGTTGAGCGGGTCGGGGTTGGCCGCGAACGCGGTGTCCAGCGCCTGCCAGTCGGCCTCGCTCATGTGGCGCTCGGCCTCGGGCAGGACCACGGTTTCTTCCAGCCGCATGTGTTCGAGATAGAAGTCCACGTAATCCGTGACGTCATCGACAAAGGCCTGGCGGCGCGACTCGCCCAGCAACTCCCAGGCCAGCAGCCGGTGCATCAGTTGGCGCACCCGGGATTCGCCCTGCGCATGATCGCGCTCGAGCTGGTCGATGACCGACAGGGTGTGTGGCGCCGCCTTGGCCACGCGCGGGAACAGCAGCGTCGACTCCTTGGGATGGTGGTGCTGCTCGGGAAATTCGTCGATGTAGAACAGCATGGCCCGCAGCACGTCGAAATACGCCGCCGCGTCATCCTGGCCGTCGTGCATCGGCCCGCGCCGGACCATCTGGATCAGCGATTGCAGCATGGCCGACAGACTGGTGTGTTCCTCGCGGATGATGCGCAGAGATTCGTGGATCATGGTGATATGTCTCTGGAAAATGGAACGGTACGCCAAACCGCTGGCCACCCGGCCAAGCCCCGCCGCCAACTATGGAGGCGCCCGCGCGCCATCGATTTGACGTGCATCAAGGCAAGTCGCTGGCGCGGTCACGTCCCTCCCCACTTTCAGTGTCAGCGTGTGGGCCGCCACCGCTTGAGCAGCAGCGCGTTGGTCACCACGCTGACCGAACTCATGGCCATGGCCGCGCCCGCCACCACAGGGCTGAGGAAACCCAGCGCGGCCAGCGGAATGCCCACCGCGTTGTAGAAAAAGGCCCAGAACAGGTTCTGCCGGATCTTGGCCACGGTCCGGCGCGAGATGTCCAGCGCCGCCGCCACCAGCGCCGGATCGCCGCGCATGAGCGTGATGCCCGCCGCATGCATCGCCACATCCGACCCACCACCGCGCGCATGGCTCATCGCCATGCCGACGTCGGCCGCGGCCAGCGCCGGCGCGTCGTTGACACCATCTCCCACCATGGCCACGACATGACCCCCACGCTCCGCCGCTGACGCGGGTCGCTGCCCCCCGAGGGGGCTGATCCCGCCTTGGGGCGGCCCGGCGGCGGGATCCGCTTGGCCCCCACGCTCCGCCGCTGACGCGGGTCGCTGCCCCCCGAGGGGGCTTATCCCGCCTTGGGACGGCCCGGCCCCGAATCCTTGGCCCTCACGCTGCACAGCCTCCCCTGTCTTCAGGCGCTGGATGACGGCCGCCTTGTCCCCCGGCAGCACCTCGGCGATCACCTCGCCCTCGCCATCTCGCAAGCCGAGCCGCGCCGCCATCGCGCGGGCCGCGGCGCGGTTGTCGCCCGAGACCATGAACAGCCGCAGGCCGCGTGCGCGCAGTTCGCGCATCGCCTCGGTACTGCCGGCCTTGGGTTCATCACCGAAGGCCAGCAGGGCCAGCGGCACCCAGCCACCGGCCGATGTGCGGGTGACCAGCACCGAGACCGTGGCGCCCTGGGTCTGCTGCTGTGCGAGCGCATCGGCCAGCATCGACAGGTCCACCCCCAGCTCTTCCATCCAGCGCACGCTGCCCAGGGCCAGTTCGGTGCCCTGCACCTGACCCTGCATGCCCTTGCCGGGCACCGACTGCACCTCGGTGGCCTCCTGTGCCGGAGCGCCACGCTGCTGCATCGCGTCGCGCACCGCCTGCGCAAGCGGGTGCGCGCTCTGTGCCTGCAGGGCCGCCGCCGCACCCAGCACGGCCAGCTCGTCCACGCCGGCCGCGCTCTCGATCGAAAGCAGGCGTGGGTGCCCTTCGGTCAGCGTGCCCGTCTTGTCGAAGGCGACCGTGTCCACGCGGTGCGCAATCTCCAGCGCCTCGGCATCCTTGATCAGGATGCCATGCCGCGCCGCCACACCCGTGCCCGCCATGATGGCCGTCGGCGTGGCCAGACCCAGCGCACAGGGACAGGCAATCACCAGCACCGACACCGCGTTCAGCAGAGCATCCTCCCAGGGGTGCCCGACCCAGAGCCAGCCGGCCAGCGTCGCCAGCGCGATCAGCAGCACGGCCGGCACGAACACCGCGGCCACCCGGTCCACCAGCCGCTGCACCGGCGCCTTGCCGGCCTGCGCATCCTGGACCAGCGCGATGATGCGCGAGAGCACGCTCTGCGCGCCCACCGCGGTCACGCGCACGCGCAACGGGCCCTCGCCATTGAGCGCACCGCCCGTGACGGCATCGCCCACGGTCTTGGCCACCGGCATGGACTCACCCGTCAGCATCGACTCGTCGGCCTGCGAGTGCCCTTCAAGCACCTCGCCGTCGGCCGGAAAACGCTCGCCGGGCAGCACGCGCACCTCGTCGCCGGGCAGCAACTCGTCCACCGCCACATCCAGCGGATCGAGCCGTCGCACGCCATCGGGCAGCAGATGCGCCCGCTCGGGTCGCAGCGCGTGCAGGGCACGGATGGCATCCGTGGTCTGGCGCTTGGCGCGCGCCTCCAGCCACTTGCCCAGCAGCACCAGGGTGATGACAACGGCCGAACCCTCGTAGTACAGGTGCGGCATCTCGCCGGGTGCGGCACGCCACCACAGCCAGGTTGACAGCGCCCAGCCGGCCGTGGTGCCGATGGCCACCAGCAGTTCCATGTTGCCGGTCATGGCCTTGAGCGCGTGCCAGCCGGCCCGGTAAAAGCGCGCGCCGAGCCAGAACTGCACCGGCGTGGCCAGCAGGAACTGCAGCCAGGCCGGCAACATCCAGTGCTGGCCGAACAGGTCGCCCAGCATGGGCAGCGCCAGTGGCGCCGACAGCAGCAGGCCCGCCAGCACCGGCAGGAAATCGTGCGGAATGCCGTGCCAGCTCGGCGCTTCCGGCTCGTCGAGCGCGCTCGCCTCGCGCGGCTCGTAGCCCGCATCGCGCACCGCGCGCTTGACGCGCGCCAGCGCCTCGGCGTCGGCCGGCGTCTCCAGCCGCACACGCGCCGATTCGGTGGCCAGGTTCACCGTGGCATCGATCACACCCGGCACCCGTTTGAGCACCCGCTCGACACGCGACACGCAGGACGCGCAGGTCATGCCGCCGACCCCCAGGTCGATGTGGCCGGCCGCCTCGTCGTCCGTGCCGGCAACGGCCTCGTTCAGGGAAGTGATTTCAGGTTCAACGGCAGCATTCATGATGAATCGAGCATAAGCTTTCCCCCCATGGGAAGGTCAAGCCACAAGGTGTATCTTCTTTGGGGGCCTTGACCTTGACACGATGTCAGGGTGCACCATGCAGACCATGGCATCCAACTTAAGGAGATCAACATGAGCACACAACAGTTCCAGGTGCAGGGCATGACCTGCGGTCATTGCGAAAAAGCGGTGCAGGCCGCGATCCGGCAAGTGGACCCCCAGGCCGAGGTGCGCATCGACCGCGCCAGCAACCTGGTGGAAGTGCAATCGGCCCAGGACCGCGAGAAACTGGCCGAGGCCATCCGCGAGGAAGGCTACACCGTGGCATGAAGGCTGCCGCCGTCAACTGCGACGAGCCCGCTGCGGCGTGGCCGGTGTCCATCGGCTCGGCCGCGCGGCTCAGCGGCATCTCGCCCAAGATGCTGCGCCACTACGAGGCGATGGGCCTGCTGGGTGAGGTCCACCGCACCGACAGCAACTACCGCCAGTACGGTGAGGCGGATGTCCACACGCTGCGCTTCATCCGCCGCGCGCGCGACATGGGCTTTGGCCTCGATGCCATCGCCGAGCTGGTCAGCCTCTGGCACGACCGGCGCCGCAGCAGCGCCCAGGTCAAACGCAGA
>NZ_JAQVEJ010000229.1 GCF_028698005.1 Hydrogenophaga sp. | reverse complement strand
AGCCGCTCACCCGAGGTCGCGGCAGAGAAAACGCCACCCGTTTCGGCATCCAGCGGATGCACGGCAGCAGACGGCTTGGAACTGGAAGAAGCATTCACGTTGATTGGACTCATTCATGGCGCAGGCCGGAAGCTGCCTGCATTCGGGGTAAAACGACAAGACTGTGTATTGTCGCCGCTCCAGAAGGCGGAGTGCCAGGCACAGGACCGAATTCACCCCATACGCAAGAAACCCCGGCAAGCCAGGCTTGCCGGGGTTGACGGCGGGCAATCTGCGCTAGCCGTCGGGGTGGGCAAAGGGAGCGAGTTGTCCCTTTGGCCTGGAAGCAAGAGATTGCTTCCATGAATGCCGGCAGACCACGGAAGGGAACTGCCGACAGGTTGCCTGTATCAGACAGGCGAAACAAGCTTATCGCGACCTGCCGCACGAATCAAGCACCGTGCGTCGGCCTTTCCATGGTGAGTTTCTATCGCGACGCCCAATCCGGCAGCGTACTTTTTGGCACATCTGCCACACCACCCATTCGCCAAGTGCCGATGAATGGGAGAACCGAGCAGTATATGCCGGAAACCCGCATAAATCCTTGACATGTTGCTAGCAATTGCTACAAACCGTCATGTCTTTATGCTTTTTATGACATAAAAAACAATTTTCTATATTTGACTTGACATTAATCAACCCATAACATCCGCCCGATTTTTCTCAGGGCTTACCCCCCAACGCTGCCGAAACCGGCTAAGTCGCGCGTGACCGCCCCACACACCCGCGATGGCGTCCCAATCCAGTCCAGCGGATCGCATCCGCCCCGGGGCAAGAAAGGAACGACGACATGACAGCGCCTGCAAGCATGGCCGCCGCCACGATGGCGGGAATCAAACACAGGGATGTCCTGCGCACCATCTGCAACGACACTGCACGCAGAGTCATGCACATGACCCGCCGCAGCGCCGCGCTGCTGGGCCTGGCCACCGCGGCCACCGCACTGGCCCTGACCGCGCACCCCGACCTGCGCCAGCAGGGCGAGCAGACACTGCTGGGCTGGCTGCAGCAACGTCAGGAGGCCAGCGCAGAGGAAACCATCGCCGCCGAGCCGATGGCGGCCGATCGCGCTACCGCCGCACTGCCCCACACCCTGCCTACGCAACAGGCCAAGGTCGCACAGTGGCTCAGCCGCAAGTACCGCGTGGCCCAGGAACCTCTGAGCGTGCTGGTGGCCGAAGCCTACGAGATCAGCCACATCGTCAAGATCGACCCCACGCTCATCCTCGCGGTGATGGCCATCGAGTCGCGTTTCAACCCCTTCGCCCAGAGCCCCGTCGGGGCCCAGGGCCTGATGCAGGTCATGACGCGGGTTCATACCGACAAGTACCGGGCCTTTGGCGGACAATTGGCCGCCTTTGACCCTGTGGCCAACCTGCGCGTGGGTGCCCGGGTGCTGCAGGAGTGCATCCAGCGCGCCGGCTCGGTCGAAGGCGGACTGCGTCTGTATGTGGGTGCCGTCACCACCAGCGGAGCCGACTACATCAACAAGGTCATGGCCGAGCATCTGCGCATCCAGAGCGTGGCCCAGGGCAAACCCATGCCGACCCGCTTTCCGGTCTACCGGCCCGAGCCGGCTCCGGCCGTGCCGCCTGCCGCCATGGACGAGGCGGCCACCCAACAGGAAGCGCTGACGCCCTTCCCGCCTGCTGAAGCAGCCGCCCAGCAGGAAGCCCTGGCCCCCTTCCCCCCGGCCGAAGCACCCGCACCTGCCGCGTCGCCCCTGCAGTCCTGAGCAGGAAGGACCTGCCGCCGCGCGTGGCAGGATAGAATGCGAACCGTGCGCAACTGGCGATAGGCCTGCCATGCCACCTTGGGTGGAGACGCAGGCTGACGTGGCCCCCCGACGCCCCTCCTCTCGGCCCGGGACAACCACTGGGAAGCGCACCGCCCGATCCTCGATCCGACGGGCGTTCAGCCGTTCGCCTGGGCAGTCCCTGCCGTTCGTGCACGATGCACGCGAACGCGCGGGGTCCATGTCACCCGAGACTGCCAAACCATGTACGACCGCAACATCCTCATCGAGCAGACCGACCCCGAGCTGTTTGCCGCCATCCAGGCCGAGAACGCCCGCCAGGAACACCACATCGAGCTGATCGCCAGCGAGAACTATGCCTCACCCGCCGTCATGGCGGCCCAGGGCACCCAACTGACCAACAAGTACGCCGAGGGCTACCCCGGCAAGCGCTACTACGGCGGTTGCGAATACGTGGACATTGCCGAGCAGTTGGCCATCGACCGCGTCAAGCAGCTGTTCGGCGCCGACGCCGCCAACGTGCAGCCGCACTGCGGCGCCTCGGCCAACGAGGCGGTGTTCCTGGCCTTCCTCAAGCCCGGTGACACCATCATGGGCATGAGCCTGGCCGAAGGTGGCCATCTGACCCATGGCATGCCGCTGAACATGTCGGGCAAGTGGTTCAACGTTGTCTCCTACGGCCTGAACGCCCAGGAAGAGATCGACTACGACGCCATGGAAGCCAAGGCGCGCGAGCACAGGCCCAAGCTGATCGTGGCCGGCGCCAGCGCCTACAGCCTGCGCATCGACTTCGAGCGTTTCGCCAAGGTGGCCAAGGAGATCGGTGCCATCTTCATGGTCGACATGGCCCACTACGCCGGCCTGATTGCCGCCGGTGTGTACCCGAACCCGGTGCCTTTTGCCGATGTGGTCACCTCCACCACGCACAAGAGTCTGCGCGGCCCGCGCGGCGGCATCATCCTGATGAAGGCCGAGCACGAGAAGGCCATCAACAGCGCCATCTTCCCCGGCCTGCAGGGCGGCCCGCTGATGCACGTGATCGCGGCCAAGGCCGTGGCCTTCAAGGAAGCGCTGCAACCCGGGTTCAAGACCTACCAGCAGCAGGTGGTCAGGAACGCCCAGATCGTGGCCGAGACGCTGACCCAGCGCGGCCTGCGCATCGTCTCGGGCCGCACCGAAAGCCACGTCATGCTGGTGGACCTGCGCGCCAAGGGCATCACCGGCAAGGAGGCCGAGGCCGTGCTGGGCCAGGCGCACATGACGATCAACAAGAACGCCATCCCAAACGACCCGGAAAAGCCCATGGTCACCAGCGGCGTGCGCATCGGCACCCCGGCCATGACCACGCGCGGCTTCAAGGACCAGGAAGCGCGCCTGACGGCCAACCTGATCGCCGACGTGCTGGACAACCCGCGCGACGAAGCCAACATCGCCGCCGTGCGCGAGAAGGTCAACGCCCTGACCGCGCGCTTCCCTGTGTACAAGTGAAGTGATGCCCCCACGCTCCGCCGCTTCGCGGGTCGCTGCCCCCCGGGGGGGCGCGAATCCGGCTTGGGGCGGCCCGGCGCCTCAATTCATGCCCCCACGCTCCGCCGCTTCGCGGGTCGCTGCCCCCCGGG
>NZ_JAQVEJ010000228.1 GCF_028698005.1 Hydrogenophaga sp. | reverse complement strand
CGCCTCGCGCACGGCCTTGAGCATTTCGGCATTGCACTTCTTGGGCGGTGCCTGCAGCTGCTCGCGGCGCGCAATCCACCACCAGGTGATCCACAGCATCACGCCCAGCATCAGGCCCGGCACGATGCCCGCCAGGAACAGCTTGGACACCGAGACATTGGCCGCGACACCGAAGATCACGAAACCGATCGAGGGCGGGATCACCGGCGCGATGATGCTGGCCGACGCGATGAGGCCGGCCGAGCGCGCCTTGTCGTGACCGGCCGCCACCATCATGGGCAGCAACAGCGCCGTCAGGGCAGCCGCGTCGGCCACGGCCGAGCCGGACAGAGCCGCCAGCAGGCAGGCGGCGACGATGGTCACATAGCCTAGGCCACCGCGCACATGCCCCACCAGCGTGAGCGCCAGGTTGACGATGCGGCGCGAGAGGCCGCCGGCGTTCATCAGCTCGCCGGCAAGGATGAAAAAGGGCGCGGCCAGCATCGGGAAGCTGTCGGCACCGTTGACCAGGTTCTGCGCCAGGATCTGCGCATCGAACATGTCCAGGTGCCACATCAGCGCCACGCCGCACACCAGTAGCGACAGCGCGATCGGAATGCCCAGCGCCATGGCGCCGAGCAGTGAACCCACGAAGATCAGCAGGGTCATCGCGGCACCTCTTCGGATTCGCGCATGCTGGCCAGCTCGTCGGCCGGCACGCGGCCGGTGAGCAGGCCAAACAGGTCATTGGCCAGAATGAGCAGGGCCGAGATGGCGAACACCACGCCGCTGGCGTAGAAGATCGCCATCGACAGCCCGCTCGACGGCGCCGACACGTCCCAGTTGATCTTTGCCTGCTCCCAGGCGCCTTCGAGCACCAGCCAGCAGGTGCCCAGCATGAGCAGGTGCGCCACCACCAGGCACGCCTTCTTGCCCGCCGTCGGCAGACGGTCGAGCAGGAAGCCCGTGCCCAGGTGGGCGCGCTCGCGCATCGCCACGATGGCGCCCAGGAAGGTGACCCAGATGAACAGCCAGCGCGCCATCTCCTCGGACACCGAGATCCCCGAGTTGAAGACATAGCGCAAGGTCACGTTGCCGAACACCAGCACGACCATCAGCGCCAGTCCGATGGCCATGAGCACCTGCAGTACCCGGCCATACCAGCCAAACAATCTGTCCATCCTGTCTCCTTCTCTTTGCTTATACGGCTGCGCCGGCTCAGGCCGGCGCGCTGGCCGCCTTGCTTTCCCGCACGATCTCCACCAGCGCGCGCAGGCCCGCCGTGTACGAACGCCAGCCCAGCCCCTGGATCGTCGCCTTCACCGCCGGCGAGATGATCGAGTGGTGACGCCAGCTTTCGCGCGCCCCGATGTTGGACATGTGGATCTCCAGCACCGGGAACGGCATGGCCTTGATCGCGTCGTGCAGCGAGACGCCGTGCTGCGTCAGCCCGGCCGGGTTGAGCAGCGCGCCGTCGGCCTCATCGATGTTGGCGTGGAAATGATCCACCAGCGTGCCCTCGTGGTTGGACTGGTGGATCTCCAGCGTCACGTCCAGCTCCTCGGCCAGGGCCAGGAGCCTTTCATTGATCTGCGCCAGCGTCGTGGTGCCGTAGATGTGGGGTTCTCGACGGCCGAACAGGTTGAGGTTCGGGCCGTGCAGGACCAGGATTTTCATCGTTGCGTGCTTTCTCTCACTTGCGGATGCGGGCCAGCTCGTCGTTGTAGAGCTTGACGATCGCGGGGTCGTAGCTGGCGGCGAACTTGTCGGTCACGGGCTTGACGATCTGGCGCATGCGCTCCTGCTCGGCCGGCGCGATGTCGTTGTACGCCATGCCCTTGGCCTGCAGCTCACCCACGGCCTTGCGGGCCGCCTCGCGGCTGACCTGGCGCTGATAGCCACGCGCCTCGTTGGCCGCCTCATGCATGATCTTTTGCTCGGCCGGGCTGAGCTTGTCCCAGAAGCGCTTGCTCACCAGCACGATGTTGGCCGCGTACACGTGGTTGGTCGCGCTGACGTACTTGTTCACTTCGTAGAACTTGTTCGACAGGATCACCGCGAAGGGGTTTTCCTGGCCGTCCACGGCCTTCGACTCCAGCGCGCCGTACAGCTCGGCGAAGGGCATCGGCACCGGGTTGGCGCCAAAGGCCTTGAACGAATCCAGGAACACCGGGTTCGGGATCACACGCAGCTTCAGGCCCTGCAGGTCCTCGGCCTTGGTGATCGGACGGCGGCTGTTGGTGACATTGCGGAAGCCCAGATCCCAGTAGCCCAGCGCCACCAGTCCCTTTTCGGGCAGCTTGTCGATCAGGGCCTTGCCCAGCGGGCCGTCAAGCAGCGCGTCGGCCTGCTCGAAGGTGCTCACCGCGAACGGGAAGTCCACCAGACCGAACTCCTTGACGATGCCTGCCAGCGAGCTGGTGCTGGGCGCCGACATCTCCTGCACGCCACCCTGCAGCGCCGACTGCTGCTGCAGCTCGTTGCCGAGCGTGTTCGAGGGGTACTCCTGCACCTTGAACTTGCCACCGGTCTTGGCCGCAAGCAGTTCGGCAAAGCGCTTGACGCCGAAGCTGACCGGGTGGTCGGTGTTGTTCAGGTGGCCGAACTTGATCGTGCGTTCCTGGATATCCTGTGCCTGGGCACCGAAACCCAGGGCCATACCGATCACTGCAGCCAGCGTGGCGCGGACAAATTTCGTCTTCACGTGTGTCTCCTGTAAAAGTTTGGAATCAAATTCCATATGGAATGATATTCACACTTTGGATATGATGCAATCTCTTTTCAGAGGTCACCATGTCCGCATCGCTAGCCCGGTCCTTCCAGATCCTTGAATACCTCGCGGCGCACCCCGAGGGCATGCCCCTGGCGGCCATCGCCGATGACCACGGCATCCCGCGCAGCGCCTGCCACCGGCTGCTGGGCGAACTTGCCGAGCTCGGCTACGTGCGCCAGACGCGCGAGCACGGCGACTACGCCCTGACCACCAAGCTGGCCGCCCTCGGCCTGAGCTTCCTGAGCAGCTCGGGCATCGTCGACATCGCCCAGCCCCTGATCGACCGGCTGGCAGCGATCTCGGGCGAGCTGGTGCGCCTGGCCATCGTCGATGGCGAGCGCCTGACCTTCGTCGCCAAGGCCCAAGGCGCCCGCAGCGGCCTGCGCTATGACCCCGATGCCGGTACCGACGTGCGCCTCTCGTGCAGCTCCGCCGGCCACGCCTGGCTCTCCACCCTGCCCGAGGACCAGGCCTTGCAGATCGTCGCCCGCCAGGGCTTCGGCAAGCCCGAGGACTACGGCCCGAACGCACCGACCACCGTCAAGGCACTGGTGGACATCCTGCACGCGACCCGCCAGCGCGGTTACGCGACCATCAACGCGATGTTCGCGCCCGGCATGACGGCCATGGCCGCGCCGGTACAGCGCGAGGGGGAGCCCGCGATCGGC
>NZ_JAQVEJ010000227.1 GCF_028698005.1 Hydrogenophaga sp. | reverse complement strand
ACGTCGAGCGGGTGATGCGCGACACCGGCTTGCCCGCCAAGGAAGCCACCCGCCAGTCCATGCGCGAGATCACGCCCGCGCTGATCGGCATCGGCGTGACGCTGGCCGCGGTGTTCGTGCCCATGGCCTTTTTCGGCGGCTCCACCGGTGTGATCTACCGGCAGTTCTCCATCACCATCGTCTCGGCCATGGCGTTCTCGGTGTTCGTGGCGCTGACGCTCACCCCGGCCCTGTGTGCCACCATCCTGAAGGCGCCGGCCCACCATGACCCGAACCGACCACCGCGCGGCGGCCTGCTGGGTCTCAATGACCGGTTCTTCCGCTGGTTCAACCGCCATTTCGACGCCGCCACTGCCCGCTACCAGGGCACCGTGGCCTACCTGCTGCGGCGTGCCAAGCGCATGATCCTGGTGTTTCTGGCGGTGTGCGCCGCCGTCTGGGTGCTGTTCAAGAACCTGCCCACCTCGTTCCTGCCCGACGAGGACCAGGGCTTCGTCTACGTGTCGGTCAACCTGCCCGCCGGCGCCACCGACGAGCGCCTGAACCAGGTGCTCGATCAGGTCAAGGACTACCTGCTGGCCCAGCCCGAGGTGATCAGTTTCAACCAGGTGTCCGGCCTGAGTGGCGTGCAAGGCTCGGCACGCGGCTTCGTGCGCCTGAAGACCTGGGCCGAGCGCCCTCTGCCCAGCCAGTCGGCCCCCGTCTTCGCCCAGCGCGCCACCAAGGAACTGGCCGTCATCCGTGACGCGCAGGTCATCGTCAGTCTGCCGCCGGCCGTGCGGGGACTGGGCTCCAGCGCCGGGTTCAACTTCATGCTCAAGGACCTCAACGACCTGGGCCACGACACCCTGCTGGCGGCCAAGGACAGGTTCCTGCGGGAGGCACGCCAGCACCCGGAACTGACGGGGCTGCGCACCACCAACATGGACGATGCCAGCGAACTGCGTCTGAACATCGATGACCGCAAGGCCGCTGCGCTGAACCTGTCCTACGCGGACATCAACAGCGTGCTGTCTGGCGCGATCGGCGGAACCTACGTCAACGACTTCCTCCACAACGGCCGCGTCAAACGCGTCTATATCCAGGGTGACGCGCCCTACCGCATGCTGCCGCAGGACATCGATCAATGGCACGTGCGCAACCGCAACGGCGAAATGGTGCCGTTCAGCGCATTCTCTTCGTCGCACTGGGCCTATGGCTCACCGCAGCTCATGCGCTACAACGGCAGCCCGGCCTACGAACTGCAGGGCCGGGCCGTGCAGGGCGTGAGCTCCGGCACGGCAATGGAGATCGTCGAAGAAATCCTGGCCGACATGCCCCAGGGCATCGGCTACGAATGGACCGGTGCCTCGCTGCAGGAACGTCAGTCTGGCGCCCAGGCTCCGCTGCTGTACGCCGTGTCCATCCTGTTCGTGTTCCTGTGCCTGGCGGCGCTGTACGAGAGCTGGACGGTGCCGCTGTCGGTAATGCTGGCCGTGCCCATCGGCGTGCTCGGCGCCTTGTTGTTCACCACCACACGCGGCCTGACCAACGACGTGTACTTCCAGGTCGGCCTGCTGACCACCGTCGGTCTGGCGGCCAAGAACGCCATCCTGATCGTGGAGTTCGCGGTGCAGTTGCAGGAGCGCGGCAAGAGCGTGTTCGACGCCACCGTGGAAGCCGTCCGGCTGCGGCTGCGCCCGATCCTGATGACGTCCCTGGCCTTCGGCTTCGGCGTCACCCCCCTGGTCTTCGGCACCGGCGCCGGCGCCGGCGGACGCAATGCCATCGGTACCGCCGTGCTCGGCGGCACCGTGATGTCCACCGTGCTGGGCATCTTCATGGTGCCCATCTTCTTCCTGCTCGTCCGCAGCTGGTTCAAGAGCCACTCGCGCCACGAAGGCGACGCCACCATGGCCAACGCCGGTGCACCGGAGGTCTCCGCATGAAGTACCCCCCGATGCCTCGCACCCTCCGACCACGGCCGCTGCTGCTGGCCTGCACCCTGACCGCCGGCCTGGCCGGCTGCAACCTGGCCCCCGAGCACCGCACACCGCCCCTGCCCGTTCCCGCGGACATCACCGCCACCGGCTCGTCCGGCGCACCAGCGGTGCTGGCCGATCAGGCCGGCCTCGATGTGGCCCAGGCACTTCAGTGGGTCCAGTCGCCGCCCCTGCGCGAGGTGATCGCGCTGGCGCTGACGCACAACCGCGACCTGCGTGTGGCGGTCGAGAACATCGAGCGCGCGCGCGCCCAGTACGGCATCACCAGCGCCAGCCGCTGGCCCACCCTCAATGGCCAGCTCCAGGGCAGTCGCTCGCGCAGCGCGGCCGAGCTCTCCAGCAGCGGGCAGTCCCAGGTCAGCCAGCAAATCACGGCGCAACTGGCCTTCACCAGCTATGAGCTCGACCTCTGGGGGCGTGTGCGCAACCTCAACGAAGCGGCGCTGCAGCAATTCCTGCAAAGCGAGGAGAACCGGCGCAGCGTGCAGATCGGCCTGGTCGCCGACGTGGCCAACGCCTGGCTGACGCTGGCCGCCGACCAGGCCCGCCTGCAACTGGCCCGCGACACCCTGTCCAGCCGCGAGAAGGCGTTCGAGCTGACGCGCGAGATGCACCGGCTGGGCGCCACTTCGGGCCTCGTGCTGGCGCAGAACCAGGCCACGGTCGAAACCGCCCGCGGCGACGTGGCTGCCTACACCGCCCAGGTGCAGACCGATCGCAACGCGCTCGTCCTGCTGGTGGGCGGGACGGTACCCGACGCCCTGCTGCCCCAGGCCGACACCCTGTATGGCGATGACGGTGCCAACGGCAGCCCCACCGCCTTGCAAAACCTGCCCGTGCCCCTGCCCTCCTCGGTGCTGCTGGGCCGCCCCGACATTCGTTCGGCCGAACACAACCTGCGGGCCATGGCAGCCAACATCGGCGCCGCGCGCGCCGCCATGTTCCCCGCCATCAGCCTGACCGCCAGCGTGGGTTCCGGCAGCCGGGAACTGGACGGCCTGTTCGGCGCCGGCAACAACACCTGGAGCTTCGTGCCGCTGCTGCGCCTGCCGCTGTTCGACGGTGGCAGCACCCAGGCTGCTGTCAGTGTGGCCGAGGCCAACCAGCGCATTGCCGTCGCGCAGTACGAGAAGGCCGTCCAGACGGCCTTCCGCGAAGTCGCCGATGGGCTGGCGGCCCGCGCCCAATGGCAGGCGCGCCTGGACGCACAGACACGCATGGTCCAGGCGTCGCAAAAGGCCTTTGAACTGTCCGAGGCCCGCTTCCGGGCCGGTGCCGACAACTACCTGAGCGTGCTCGATGCACAGCGCAGCCTGTACGCTGCCCGGCAGACGCTCATCGGCCTGCGCCTGGCCGAGCAGCAGAACCGGGTGACCCTGTGGAAGGTGCTCGGTGGCGCCGAGTCGCTCACAGTCGCTCAGGACTGATGAAAGACTTGAC
>NZ_JAQVEJ010000065.1 GCF_028698005.1 Hydrogenophaga sp. | reverse complement strand
CGTTGCGCAGCGGCTCTTCGGGCAGGCTGAGCACCTTCAGGCGGTGGTTCTCCTCGCGCCGGGCGGCGTAGGGCTGGCCCTGCACCGCCACCGTGCCGGCCGAGCGCGGCCGCTGCCCCACCAGGGCCTCCACCAGCTCGCGCTGGCCGTTGCCCGACACGCCGGCCACGCCCAGGATTTCTCCGCGGGCCACGGCCAGGCTCAGGTCCTGCACGGCCAGCGTGCCGCGGTCGCCCATCACCCGCAGGCCATCAACCGCCAGCGACACCTCTGCGCCGGCCGGGGCCTCGTCCTGGACCGCAGCGGCGGCGACCGCGGTGGGTTCCGCGCCCTCCGCCGCGCCACCCACCATGGCCTGCGCCAGCAGCGCCGGCGTGGTGTCCGCCACGGCGCAGTGGTGCACCGCCTGACCGCGGCGCAGCACAGTCACGTCGTCGGCGTAGGCCATCACCTCGCGGAACTTGTGCGTGATGATCAGCACCGTGCACTGCCCGCTGCGCGCGAATTCGCGCACATGGCCCAGCACCTCGTCGGCCTCCTGCGGCGTGAGCACCGAGGTGGGCTCGTCCAGGATCAGCAGGCGCGGCTTCAGGTAGAGCTGCTTGAGCAGTTCCAGCTTCTGCTTTTCCCCGGCTGCCAGCTCCTGCGGGCGCGCGTCCAGGTCGAGCTGGAACGGCGTGGTCTTGAGGAACTGCGCCAGGTCGACGCGCTGGCGCTTCCAGTCGATGACGCCCGGCGTCTGGCCACCGGCCAGCAGCAGGTTCTCGGCCACCGTCATGCCCGGCGCCAGCGTGAAGTGCTGGTAGACCATGCCGATGCCCAGCGCGCGCGCCACCACCGGGTTGGGAATGGACTGTTCGCGCCCGTCGATCAGGATGCTGCCGCTGGTGGGCCGCTGGAAGCCCGCCACGCACTTCACCAGCGTGCTCTTGCCGGCGCCGTTTTCACCCAGCAGGGCGTGCACCGTGCCCGGCGCGACCTTCATGTTCACGCCCTGCAGCGCCTGGAAACTGCCGAAGCGCATGCCCATGTCGTAGGTGTCCAGTGCCAGCGCACCGGTGCCGGGCGGCAGACCGCCGATGGGGGCGTTGTCGTTCATGTCAAAGCGTCCAGTACAGCGGTTGAAGGAGCGTGCGCGCCGAACACCCCGCCCTGCATGGTGATCATCTTCAGCGCGGCCTCGTGGTTGCCGCGGTCGGTGGCGGCGGTGCAGTCCGACAGCAGCAGGCACTCGAAGCCCCGGTCGTTGGCGTCGCGCATGGTGGTGTGCACGCAGACGTCGGTGGTGATGCCGGCGAGCAGGAGGTTGCTGATGCCGCGCGTGCGCAGCAGCAGTTCGAGGTCGGTGGCGTAGAACGACCCTTTGCCCGGCTTGTCGATCACCACCTCGCCCGGCAGCGGCGCGAGTTCAGGAATGATCTCCCAGCCCGGCTCGCCGCGCACCAGGATGCGCCCGCAGGGCCCGTCGTCGCCGATGCCCACGCCGTTGGTGCCAATCTGGCGCGAGCGCCAGCGTTTGTTGGCCGGCAGGTCCGAGAGGTCGGGCCGGTGGCCTTCGCGGGTGTGCATGACCGTGTAGCCGGCCCCGCGCATGGCGGCCATCAGCGTCTGCAGCGGCGCGATGGGCGCGCGCGTGAGCGAGATGTCGTAGCCCATCTGGTCCACATAGCCACCGATGCCGCAGAAGTCGGTCTGCATGTCGATCACGATCAGCGCCGTGTTCTCGGGCCGCAGGTCGCCGTTGTAGGGCCAGGCGTAGGGGTTGGCGTCGATGAAGCGTTCCATGGTTCAGGCGACTTTCTTGAAGGGCAGCACGGCGGCGTCGGGCACCAGGGGATGGGCCTCGGGACCTTTGTACTGGCGCGTCGGGGCATCGAACCCGCAAGGCGTGCCGTCGGTCACGTCCACCCTCCAGGGCAGCTGGTAGGTGCCGGCAGCCATGTCGTGCATGTAGGTGTAGGGGCAGTCCTGCGCCCCGCCCTTCACCGCCACATAACCCCGGTGGTAGAGCTGGTAGATGTTGTTTTCCACGCCCCAGCCCTGGCGCGCCTCGCGCACCAGGTCGGGCCGCAGTTCGGCGGTGATGATCTCGTCCACCCGCCCGCCGCCCTCGGCGATCACGGTGCCATCGAAGCTGCAGAACATGCCCTCGCCCATGGAGTCGAACGTGCCGTCGCTGCCGCACAGGCAGACGCTGGCGGTGATGGCCAGGTTCTGGAAGGCGTTGGACTGGTTGGTGATCTTCCAGGCGTGGCGGATGGGCGCGGTGTAGCCGGCGGTGCGCAGGATGATCTCCGCGCCCTTGTAGGCCGCCTCGCGCGCCATCTCGGGGAACATGCCGTCGTGGCAGATGATGAGCGAGAGCTTGCTGCCGTTGGGCCCATCGCACACCGGCACGCCCAGGTTGCCGGGTTCCCAGGGTTCCACCGGCACCCAGGGGTGCAGCTTGCGGTAGTAGAGCCGGATGGTGCCGGTGTCGTCGATGATGAGGCCGCTGTTGTAGGGGTTGCCGCCGGGGTTGGCCTCCATGATGGAGAAGCAGCCCCAGATGCGGTGGTCCACGCAGGCCTGTTTGAAGGCCGCGACCTCCGGGCCGTCCAGCGACACCATGAGCTCGGGCGCCGTGCTCATCGAGAGGCCGTGCAACGCGTACTCGGGGAACACCACCAGGTCCATGGTGCCCTGGTTGCGCCGCGCCTTGCCCACCAGTTCGCAGATGCGCTGCGTCTGCGCCGCCAGTTGCGCGGGCGTTTCCACCACCGGCAGCTGCAGCTGCACCAGGCCCACGACCACGCCGTGCTTCGATTTGTTGAGACCGCCGAGTCCGCTCATGGTGTTTCTCCTAGCGTGTTGAAGACAGCTCGCCCGGGCTGCCCGGCACCACCACACCGGGGCGGCAGGTGATGACCAAAATCAGCAGCGTGAGCACGTACGGAACGATGTTGAAGAGGTGGTAGCCCCAGCCGATGCCGACCGACTGCAGCGCCGGGCCGATGGCCCCCGCGCCACCGAACAGCAACGCCGAACCCACACAGCGCAGCGGGCTCCAGCGCGCGAAGATCACCAGCGCCACGGCGATCAGGCCCTGGCCGCTGGAGATGCCCTCGTTCCAGCTGCCGGGGTAGAACAGCGTGAGCGAGGCGCCCCCCAGCCCGGCGATAAAGCCGCCCGCCGCGGTGGCGGCGATGCGGATGCCCGAGACCGAGTAGCCCAGCGCGCGCGTGGCATTGGCGGAATCACCCGCCAGGCGCACCAGCAGGCCCAGGCGCGTGTTCGCAAACGCCCACCACAACAGGACGGCCATGAGCATACCGAGCGGCAACAAGGCGTTGACCTCCAACGCCGAGCGCACCGCGGGCGAGTCGCTCCAGCCGCCCAACGACAGTGCAGGCAGCTGTGGCGCCTGCGGCTGGATCAGCGGCTTGCCCAGATAAAAGGCCAGGCCCATGCCGAGCAGCATGAGCGCGATGCCGGTGGCGACGTCGTTGACGCGCGGCAGCGAACACAGCAGGCCGTGCAGCGTGGCCAGCAGCGCACCGGCCACAGCCCCGGCCAGCACGCCCAGCCAGGGCGATCCGCTGAGGTACGAGGCACCGAAGGCCGTCATGGCCGAGAGCACCAGCACGCCTTCGAGGCCCAGGTTGATGCGACCCGACTTCTCGGTCAGGCACTCGCCCAGGCTCACGAACAGAAAGGGCACGCCCACACGCAACGCGCCGCCGACAATGCCGGAGAGGAAGATGATCAGTTGATCCGCGGTCATGCCTTCTCTCCTTGTGGCGCCGGCCCATCCGACGGGACACGGGTGAGCTTCGCGAACCAGGCCTTCCAGTCGGTGTCGCGCAGCGCTTCGCTGGCCAGGATCAGCACGAAGGCGATGCCCTGCAGCAACAACACCGACGCATCAGGCAGGCCCAGGCGGCGCTGCAGCAGGCTGCCGGCGGCACCGAAACCACCGAACAGGATGGCCACCGGGATCACCGCCAGCGGGTGGTGCCGCGCCATGAACGAGACCAGGATGCCGGCGTAGCCGTAACCCGCGATCAGCGCGGCGTTGGCGCTGGTGTGCACGGCGGCCACTTCAATGGCCCCGGCCAGCCCGGCGGCCGCGCCGCCGAGCGCGCAGGCCAGCACCACCAGCCGCGTGGCGGGCAGACCAACCAGCTGCGCCGCTCGCGGGTTGCCGCCAACCACCCGCACCGCAAAACCCGAAGGTGTCAGGCGCAGCCACAGCCCCGCCACCACGCACACCACCACCCCGATCACCAGGCCCCAGTGCACGTCGGAGCCGGCGATGGTGCCGATCAGCAGCCCCTCGTCGAGCGCGGGCGTGGACGGTTTGTTCAGGCTGGCCGGGTCGCGCAGCGGTCCTTCCACGAGGTGCTTGAACAGGCCGATGGCCACGTAGGCCAGCAGCAGGCTGCTGATGGTCTCGTTGATGCCGCGGTACTGGCGCAGCCAGCCCGCGAGCGCCACCCACAGCCCGCCGGCCAGCGCCCCGGCCATGCAGATCGCCACCGTGCCCGGCAGACTGGACGGCAGCGGCACCGCGTGCGCCAGCGCCGCGCAGGCCAGGCCGCCCAGCACCAGCGCGCCCTCGCCGCCGATCACCACCAGGCCGGCGCGCGCCGGAATCGCCACGCACAACGCGGCCAACATCAGCGGCGCGGCACGCTGCAGCGTGTTCTGCCACGAGTACCAGTCGCCGAATGCCCCCTTGAACAGCAGCACCCAGACCTCGACCGGGCTCACCCCCGCAAACGAGACGATGAAGCCGAACAACAGCAGGGCCACGGCGATGGCGCCGACGGGAAGGAGAACGTTGCGCATGGCCACGGAGCCTTCAGACGGAGCCGATCACGCCTTCGACCAAGTAGTTCATCTTCTCCAGCTCCAGGTCGGTCTGCTTGAACGCCTTGCCGGCCGGGATGATGGTGGCGCCCTTGTTGTCCTTGAGCGGGCCCTTGAAGATGTCGAAGCTGCCGGCCATCATCTGCGCCTTCACGCCGTCGGCCTGCTTTTTGGCCGCGTCGGTGACCGCGGGGCCGTAGGCCGACATCTTCACGAAGCCGTCCTTCAGCCCGCCGCGCACGAAGTTGGGGTGCGGCTTGCCGCTGCGCGCCGCCTCGATGAAGGTGGTGTAGGCGGTCAGCCAGTTCCACTCGGCGCCCGTGAGGTAGGCCTGGGGCGCGAGCTTGGCCTGGCTGGCGTGGTAGCCGCAGACCATCTTGCCCCGCTTGGCCGCGGTCTCCACGATCACCTTGGGACCGTCCACGTGCATGGTGAACACGTCCACGCCCTGGTCGGCCAGGCTGTTGGTGGCCTCGGCCTCCTTGACCGGCATCGACCAGTCGCCGGTGAAGATCACGCTGCAGGTGATCTTCGGGTCGACCGAGCGCGCGCCCATGGTGAAGGCGTTGATGTTGCGCAGCACCTGAGGAATCGGCTTGGCGGCGATGAAGCCGATCTTCTTGCTCTTGCTCATGTGCCCGGCGATGACACCGTTGAGGTACTGGCACTCGTCGATGTAGCCGAAGAAGCTGGCCGTGTTCTTCGGGTGCTTGCCTTCGGTCCACATGCCGCCGCAGTGGGCGAAGCGCACATCGGGGTACTTGGCGGCCACCGCCAGCATGTGCGGGTCGAAGTAGCCGAAGGACGTAGGGAAGACCAGGCTCGCCCCGTCCTGCGCGATCATGCCGGTCATGGTGCGCTGCACGGCCGCGGTCTCGGGCACGTTCTCCTCCTCCACCACCTTCACACCCGGCATCTTCTTGAGCATGGCCGCGGCTTCGGCCTGGGCCTGGTTGTAGCCGTAGTCGTCGCGCGGGCCCACGTAGATCACGCCCACGGTGATGGGCTTCTGTGCGAAGGCAAAGGGGCTGCTGGCCGCCGCGCCGAGCGCGGCCAGGGTCTTGATCGAATCGCGGCGATTGGAGATGAAGTGGCTCATGGAAAGGCTCCTGGTGGGGTGGTGGGAGTGGGTGAGGAACAAAAAAGTCAGGCCAGCAGGCTCACGTGGGCAGACACCACGCGCCAGCCCTCGGGCGTGCGCATCCAGGTCTGGCTCTGGCGACCGGTGCGGTCGCTGCCGGCGCGGAAGAACTCGGTGTTGGCGGTGGCGAAGTCGCGGCCGTAGGTGGTGATGACGGTCTTGCCCAGCGTGCGCGCCAGCCCGGCCGAGGGACGGCCAGCGCGGAATTCGCGGATGGCGTCGTAGCCGTACAGGTTTTCGGTGGCGCCATAGCGCAGCGTGTGCGGGCTGTTCCAGAACAGCTCGTCGAGCACGGCCACGTCGTTGCCCACCAGGGCGGTTTCGTAGCGCTCGAAGACGGCCGTCACTTCGGCCAACACATCAGGCTCATTGATGATCACAGGGAGATCTCCTTCACTTGGGCCACGCCCGACTGCGCCAGCGCCCAGCCGGCGCGCAGCGCCAGGTCTTCGCGCCAGGGCGCGGCAATCAGTTGCACGCCAATCGGCAGGCCGCCGGTACCGCCGGGCCACAGGGGCGCTGTCACCACCGGGCAGCCGGAGAACGACACCGGTTGCGTGAGCAGCCCGATGGAGGGCCGACACGGCAGGCGCTGGCCGTTGATGTAGACCCACTCGCTGCCGATGGCCGGCGCGGCCAACGGCGTGGCGGGCGCGATCAGCACGTCCCAGTCGCGGAACAGGGCATTGACCTGGTCGCGGTAGCGGCGGCGGAAGCGCTGGGCGCGCACGTACCAAGCCGCCGGTTGCAGCGCACCCGCGATGAGGCGGTCCACCGACAGCGGCTCGTGGTCTTCCGCCCGCGTGCGCAGGCTGTCCATGTGCAGCTGCCCGCCTTCGCTGGCGGTGACGATGAAGGCCGCGGCACGCGCAGCGGCGGCGTCGGGCCATTCGACACCGCGTTGCACGGCGGTGTGAGCGCCCAGCGCGTCGGCCGCCAGGGCCACTGCTTCGCGCGCCGCGGGCGTGGCCATCGCTTCGAAGTAGCCCCCGAGCACGCCCATGCGCAGGCCCTCCACGCCCTGGGCAAGCGAGCCGGTGGTGGGCTCCAACGCGGTCGCGAAGCAGCCCGGGTCCAGCGGGTCGGGGCCCTGCAGCGCGTCGTAGGCCAGGGCCAGGCCCGGCAGGTCGTCGGCGAAGGGGCCGAGGTGGTCGATGCTGTGCACGAAGGGGAAGCTGCCGCGCCGCGAGAGCCGCCCGAAGGTGGGCTTGAGGCCCCAGATGCCGCAGAACGACGAAGGCACGCGGATCGAGCCGTTGGTGTCCGACCCCAGCGTCAGCGGCACCTGGCCCGCGGCCACCGCCGCGCCCGAACCGCCCGAAGACCCGCCGGCCGTGCAGTCCAGGTTGTGCGGGTTGCGCGTCGGGCCGTAGTGGGTGTTTTCGGTGGTGAAGCCGTAGGCGAACTCGTCCATGTTGAGCGAGCCCACCAGCACCGCGCCCGCGGCCTGCAGGCGCTGCACCAGCACCGCGTCGTCGGTCGCGGGCGGGCGGGACCGGTTCACCTTGGATCCGGCCAGCGTCACCTCGCCGGCGATGTCGAACAGGTTCTTCACCGCGAACGGCACACCGGCCAGCGGCCCCAGGGCTTCGCCGCGCGCGCGCCGGGCGTCCACCTGCGCCGCCTGGGCACGGGCGGCGTCGAAGCGCGTGCCGGTGAAGGCGTTGATACGGTCCTCCGTGGCCTCGATGCGGGAGATGCAGGCCTCCAGCACCTCGGCGGCGCTGCGCTCGCCGCTGGCGATGGCCTGCACGGTTTGAGAAAGTGAAAGCGTGGGCATGGCGCGGCTCAACGGGGCGAGTCAAAAGGCGCCGGGCAGAACAGCTCGGCCGGCTCGTCGTGCGGGGTCAGCGGGATGTCTTCCAGCGTGGCCGCGAGACCGGCCGTGCGCTGCAGGTGCACCGCCACGCGCGCGATCTGCGCCTCGTCCAGCGGCAGGCCCACCACCACGGCGACGGCCTTCACATAGGCCAGGGTCTGCTCGTCGGTCATCGCCGCACCTCGCGCTGAAAAATCTCCAGGCTGCGCTTCTTGGCGCTGACGAAGCTGGGTTCGGACAGCGTGGCCGTGGTGCGCGGGCGCGGGTCGTCGTAGGGCAGGATCTCGGCCACTTTCGTCGGCCGCTTGGTCAGCAGCAGCACCTGGTCGGCCAGGTACACGGCCTCTTCCAGATCGTGCGAGACCAGCATCATGGTGGTGCCGGTCTGCATGAAGACCTCCTGCAGCTTTTCGCGGATGAACAGCGTCATCTCGAAGTCCAGCGCCGAGAAGGGTTCGTCGAGGAACAGCACCTCCGGGTTGGGCGCCAGCGCGCGCATGATCGACGCCGTCTGCTGCTGTCCGCCCGAGAGCTCATAGGGGTAGCGGTTGAGGTCGAACTTCACGTCGAACGAGGCCACCAGCTCGGCCATGCGGCGGTCCACCTCGGCCTTGCTCTTGCCTTCGAGCTTGAGCGGGTAAGCGATGTTGTCGATGGTGCGCATCCACGGGAACATCGCCTCGCGGTAGTTCTGGAACACGTAGCCGATCTTGGTGTCCTTGAGCGATTTGCCGTCGAACAGGATCTCGCCGCTGTCGATGGGGATGAGCCCCGCGATCATGTTGATCAGCGTGCTCTTGCCGCAGCCGTTGGGGCCGAACACCGAAACGATCTTGTGCTTCGGAATGTCCAGGTCGAAGTTCTCGTACAGCGGCCAGCCGGCGAAGTACTTGGTGAGGCCGCGGATGGTGATGTGCGTGCCCGCCGGCCCGGGCCTGAATTCGGGCACTGGCACGTCGGCGAACACGGGGGCATTCAGAACAGTGGTCATCGGCCGCTCCAGTGAACGATCTTTCGTTCGATGAGAAGGAACAACACGTTCAGCGCATACCCCAGCGCACCAGCCGCGAGGATGGACGCGTACATGTCCTTCACGTTCATCACCTGCTGCGAGTTGATGATGCGGTTGCCCAGCCCGCTGTCGGCACCGATGAACATCTCGGCCACGATCACGATCACCAGCGCCATGGACACGGCCGAGCGCAGGCCGACGAAACTGGGCTGCAGGCTTTCCCAGATCAGCACGTCCTTGAACACCTGCCAGCGCGTGGCGCCCATCACCTTGGCCGCCATCACGCGCTGCTTGCGCGCGTTGATGACGCCGTAGGCACTGTTGAACACCACGATCAGCAGCGCGCCGAAAGCGGCGATGGCGACCTTGTTGATGTCGCTCACGCCGAAGATCATGAGGAACAGCGGGATCAGCGCCGACGAAGGAGTGGAGCGGAAGAAGTCGATCAGGAACTCCACGCTGCCGTAGGCCTTCTCGTTGCTGCCCAGCAGCACGCCCAGCGGCATGCCGAGCACGGCAGCGATCAGGAAGGCCTGCACCGTGCGCCACACCGTGACCAGGAAGTCCGTCATCAGCGGGCCACCGGCCAGGCCACCGATCAGCGCGCCCAGCGCGTCGATGGGCGGCGGCAGCAGGATGGGCTTGATGAAGCCCAGCCGCACCACCAGGTCCCAGATGATGAACAGCACCACCGGGCCCACGAACGGCAGGGCCTTGCCCCAGTCGGCCTTCTTCGGTGGCGTGGGCGCGCCGGCCGAGGCCGGCGGACTCCAGGGCTTGGTCGCTTCCATCGCGCTCAACCCTTGTAGAGCATGGAGTCGACCATCAGCCGCTTGGAGAAGATCCCCTTCTCAGCGAACAGGTCGAAGAACTTCTGGAAGTGCGCCACGTCGGCTGGCGTGAACTCGTTGTACATGGTGTAAGCGGCCAGCGGCACTTCGCCGGTGAGCGCGCCTTCGATGGCGGTGTAGCCCTTGAGGTACTGGCGCGCCTCCACCGACTTGCTGCGCACATAAGCCACGCCCTTGCCGTAGGCGGCGACGAATTTCTTCGCGGCCTCCGGGTTCTTCTGGATGAACTCCGAGGACAGCGAGGCCGAGCCGCCAAACCACGGTGCCATCGGGTCGCCCAGCACGTACTTCGCGATCACGCCGGCTTCGAGCACCTTGGTGGTGCCGTTCATGCGGCCGATGGTGCCCGTGGGTTCGAGCGTGTAGGCACCGTCGATCTGGCCCGCCGCGAGCGCGGCCACGTGCTGGCCGATGGGCAGCTCGACCACGGTGGCACCGGTCGCGCCGCCGCGCTCCAGCACGGTCTTGGCCAGGGTCACGTTCTGGATGCCGGGGCCCGAGCCGATGCGCTTGCCCTTGAGGTCGGCCATCACCTTGGCCGGGCTGGCCGCGGGCACGATCACCTCGTCGAGCACGTTCTTCACGTTGCTCGGGTTGGAGCAGAAGATCTTGAAGGTGCCGGGCTGGGCGATCTCGCCGATGGCGATGTTGGCCGAACCCGTGCCGTTGGCGGTGCCGTCGGCGCGGCCCGAGAGCACGGCCTCCATCACCTGCTGGGCACCCGCGAACTTGAGCGGCTCCACGTCCAGCCCGGCTTCCTTGAAGTAGCCGAGTTCAATGGCCGAATAGAACGGCAGGCCGGCGGCAATCGGCCAGTAGCCGATGCGGATCTTGGGGCCGGTCTGCGCGCGCAACACGGCGGGCGCACCCAGCAGGCCCAGGGCGGCGCCAGCGGCACCGAGTTGCAGCAGCTGGCGGCGCTGGGGCGAGGCGGTGGGGGCGGCGGGTTGGTGTTTCATCGGAAGACTCCTGCGGGTTGAAAGATGACCGGTGGTTGGGTGGGGTTCAGGGGAAGGCCAGGCGGGCCGGCGCGGTGGAGGCCAGGTAGGCGCGCCAGCCGCCCAGGTGGGTGATGTCGGCCGCGCCCTGCAGCGCCAGCGGCTCGCAAAGAAAGCCCTGCACGCTGCTGCCGTCGGCCACCTGCAGGCTGCCGATGGACAGGGGCGCGGGCACCAGTGCGACAAAGCTGCCGTATTCGGAGAGCGGCATCTCCCAGACCTCGATCTCGATGCGCCCGCCCTCCCCCGGCGCCACGCGCAGCAGGCCGGGTTTGGGCGGCGTGGTGTCGGGCAGCGCGTAAAGGCGGTAGACGGGCGCGGTGTGGGTGCGGCTGATCAGGGTCGCGCCGCGTTCGGTGAGCTGACCGTTGAGCGGCATGCCGGAGAGGTGGGCCCCGACCACGGCCACTTGCACGCGCGGCGGAGAGGCGAGGGTCAGGCCCGCGATGGGTTGGGGCTCGGGCAAAGGCAGGCCGGTGGCACCCTGGGTCAGGCCGGTGGCGTGGTGGTAGCGCTGGCCCAGTTCGGCGAGCTGCCAGTCGCTGCCGCAACGGCCGATCAGCGTGATGCCGAACGGCAGGCCGTCGGAGCGAAAGCTGCTGGGCACCGACAGCGCGGCGTAGTCCAACAGGTTGACGAAGTTGGTGTAGGCACCAAGCTGCCGGTTCAACGCCACCGGGTCGGCCCGCATGCGTTCGATGGTGTGGTGCGTGGGCGCGGTCGGCACCACCATCAGGTCGATGCCGCGCCACAGCGGTGCGGCCTGCTGGGCCAGCGCCGCCAGGCGGGTCTGCGCCGCGACCAGGTCGGCCGCGCAGTAGGGGCGGCCGGCGCCAATGATGCTGCGCACCGGCTCCATCACCTCGGCCTCGTGGGCATCGAAGAACTCGCGGATGGCCTCGTAGCGCTGGGCCACCAGGGCGCTGCCGTAGAGCATGTCGGCGCAGGCCGAGAACACGCTGAAGTCGATGGGAACGGCCTCGCCGCCGAGGTCCTTCAGTCGCTGGATCGCCTCGTCAAATGCTGCGCGCGCGGCCTCATCGCCAAAGAACTCCAGTGAGGCCGGTATGCCAAAGCGAAAGCGCGCGCCGAAGGGCGTGCTGGCCAGTAGCACGGTGCGCGAGTAAGGATCCTCCGCGTCGTACCCCAGCGCCACAGCCAGCACCTGCGCGGCGCGGGCCACCGTTGTGGCGAAGATGGACACGCAGTCCACCGCCTGCGCGGCGGGCACCACGCCCTGGGCGCTGATGAGTCCGCGCGAGGGTTTCAGGCCCACGATGTTGTTCAGGCCGGCCGGCACGCGGCCCGAGCCTGCGGTGTCGGTGCCGAGCGCGAAGTCAACCTGGCCGGTGGCGACCACATAGGCCGATCCCGAGCTGGAGCCGCCGGACACATACAGGGGGTTGATCGCGTTGGGCACGGCGCCATAGGGCGAGCGAGTGCCGTTCAGTCCGCAGGCGAACTGATCCAGATTGGTCTTGCCGTGCAGCGATGCACCAGCGTCGAGCAGCTTTTGCACCACTGTGGCATGGGCGTGGGCGGTGTAGGCAAACGCAGGACAGGCGGCGGTGGTGGGCCAGCCGGCCACGTCGATATTGTCTTTGACCGCGAATTTCAGACCGCACAACGGCCCAACTTCCGTTGCCTGAACTGGCGTGGGCGGCTGGAAAAGCCAGAGAGTGGACTGGTTCAGGTCTTGCACCATTTTGATTCATCCCATCTTGGATACAAGGCGTGATGCAAGATGAATGCCAAGCGAATCCGATGCAACACCAGTCGAGCGACCCTTGAGGGTCATAGAGCGATCGTTTGAATCTTCTTTTGGCGAATGACCGGTTGGCCCCGATCACGAACGCCCAGACGCCACCATCGAATGTCCAGACCCAGCCTTCAACAGCCGCTCGGGCTCGCACCCCCGTTGTTCCCTCCTGGCCGATCGGCGCAGGCCAGGCGACGGTTCTGAGCGTCCGGTCAGTGACGGCCAGCTGCCGGACGACGATCCGTTGTCGCTTGTACTGCCGGTGGCCAACGGCGTTGCGTGAACTGGCGCGCCCGACCCCAAGCGGCTGTGCACCTCTTCAAATTCGACGCCCGCTTGCGGGCGTCGCGCTGCTCACTTGGCGGGCCGCCCCACCGGGTTCTCCACCCGAATAACGCTTACTGCCAATAAGAAACCATGCTGACCATCAATGCAGATGAGCACCGCCTGTTCAACCAGTTCCACAAGCCGCAGGACGAGAAGCGGATGGTGGTGATCCTGGCCGAGGATCAATACGACGACTGGTTGAACGCGCCAGCGGGAAAGTCGATGGACTTCATGCGGCAGTACCCCGCGGAAGAGCTGGTCGCGACCGGCAACCGTGGACTTGGGCTATAGCCCATAGCCTCTCACCCACAAAAAGCTACCCAACGGTCACGAATCTGCGATTGCTTCACCACCTGCCCAACGGTCGAAAACAGCCATCGGAAAACTTCACTGTCTACGGTGGGCTAGAAATGGGCTACGGATGGGCTAAAAGTGGGCTACAAACAAAAAACCCGCCTTGCGGCGGGTCTTAAGACGGTTATGAGGTTACGCACTTTATGAACGTATCTAACGTTGCTAAACGGCGTGAACATAGAGTAATCGTTGAAATTTAACACTATTTGGGGATAGACTGGGCACCAACATGAGCCCGATCGGCCCCAAATGTCCACATACGAAATCGACCACCAGGACCAAAATCCACCTGATGCAGAACTAGCAGCTCCGGAAAGTGTGACCGTTGGGCTACCGTCTCGGCTGTACACATTGATCGCCTGGGCACACCGCCACAGAGTTGTCCAACCCCTGATACAAATCATCGAGGCGGCTCACTGCGATCAGCATCCGATGTACATCGGCACAGTACTGGCCTACCTACGACAGCCGACCGTCATTCGTTGTCTGACTGCTTGGACGGCAGAGCGCCCCTACCTAAACGACATCAAAACGCTGCTGGACGCGTGTGCTGTCTCGCCAGAGGTCTTCCTACAGCACCCCCCCATGCCAAAACAGCAGGCAGCGGATCGCCAGCTCGACGGGTTGCTGGCTCGGCTCCCAGTGATCGCACTGCTCGCCCGCCCACCCGCTGAAGCATCAGAGGAGGAATCCTCTTGGTTGGAATCCGCACGGGCTTGGTGCTTCGTCCAACACCTCGAGTCGGTTTACAACGGGCGTGTAGCTGGCAAATATTTGTCGACAGTCACGGACAAGCTGCGGATTGCAATCGATCGTGACGCGGGCTGGCTGGAGCTGGTACTCAGATTGCGCGGACCTACCAACTCCATGTCCGGGCTTACCCAGGTTCTGAAGTCCAACGCCACCAGCCTACTGGAAGATCGCACAGGGAAATCCAGCATGCGACCGGCGCATCGTCAGTTCTTGACTGAACTTCGGGCCCACTGTTCCGGCAAAGAATCGCTGAGTACTGCGGATGAGTCACAAAGCCAGACCGGCTTGTTCTGGCGGCACATCAACACGACACACCAACAAAGTGGCATCCACCGGCTGATCCCGCAACACGCTCCAGAAATTGACCCGGAAGAAGGCACCGAGGGGCATTTGCTCGGCGACATGAACTTCGATGAGGCGGGTGAAGAGTCAGTCGTTTCAGTTGTTGACTTTGATGAGATCGATACACCCCCGGTCCAAGCAAGGAAATCCCAGGGTGTCCTTCTATCAACGGTGGAGGATCAGCAATTTCTCAGGTACTCCTGGAACCGACCCAATGCAAAAGAGGTCGCCGTCCTGGATCAATGGATCGAATCTGTCTGGACAACACCGGATCATCCAGACAGCTCTATTGCACTTGCATGCTGGTTGGCATTGAAAACCGCACACTCGATCCGGACTGTCACGACTCTTCAGATATCTGAGGAGATCACAGATGACTGGTGCCTGAACCCTCAAGACTGGTCGCTTGTGCGCCGCCCCCCCAAACGCTACAACGGATGGGCTGCAACCGGCAAGAAACAACAGTGGCTCAGGCCACGAGCGAACGGAATCCAGATCTGCCTTCCTGAGCCGGCAAGAAATCTGCTTGAGCAATTGGCGCTTGAAAAAGGTTTCCAGAATGGTGTCCTGGAAGATCTGCTCCCCCGCTCCCGTGAAATCGAAGCCCGCTTCAATGAGATTTGCAGTCAAACATCTGGCCTAGAGCGCCTGCTCAGCGGGATGCTTCGTCAACACCTTGCCCAGCAGATTTTCGAACATTCAACCGACGCGACCCTTACACAACTATTGGCCAGTCACCCGCGTTCAGGACTACCAGGTAACTGCGCG
>NZ_JAQVEJ010000064.1 GCF_028698005.1 Hydrogenophaga sp. | reverse complement strand
CAATACCAGCGCACCGCCCACAGGATCACATCACCCTGGAAATGGCGCCACTTGAAATCCGTCATCGTTCCGTCCGTCCAATCTCCGCCAAGCATGCTCAAGCTTCACGATTTTTGCAACAGAGCCGTTCCTTGATCCCCAGTGATGCTCTTGTCCGGTGCTTGACAGGCAGAAGGAAACTTGATTTCCGGTGATTGAGG
This sequence comes from Hydrogenophaga sp., assembly GCF_028698005.1. GTDB lineage: Bacteria > Pseudomonadota > Gammaproteobacteria > Burkholderiales > Burkholderiaceae_C > Hydrogenophaga. The sequence continues at coordinate 14,828 of NZ_JAQVEJ010000064.1, read as the reverse complement.
GTGATCCTGTACTCATGAAAACGAACAACAGCACCATCACCCTTTCGGGCCGCGAAATGCTGACTCACGCATTCACGGCGATGTCCACCCTCCTGTTTCTCGCTGCAGGCCTGGTAGCCATCGGCTTCTGAGATTGCACTGAACGGCGGGGCTTGTCGCGCACCGGGTCAAGTTCATGGAATACAACATCAAGGGCTTTACCTTGCTGGTGGATGACCAGGACATCCATCTGATCGACGCAGACAAGCTGATCGTCAATCGCCGCCTCATGTTTGCTCGCCAGGGCCGCTACGCCGTGCATGCGCTCATCATGGGCGTCAAGCCTGGCTCAGATAAGCGCGTGATTGCCGTCAATGGCAACCTCCTGGACTGCCGCCGCTCGAACCTGACGCTTGTCCAGCGTGAGACTCGCCAGGAGTGCATCGAACGCCTTCGCGCACGGCACCAACGCGAAATCGAACAGGCCCGCGAGAAGGCACAGACGCTGACCCGACTGCCCAGCGACTTCCCCGAATGGGGAGTCTTGAAGATCCAGTGCTGGAAGCAGCTTCATTCTTCCCTCATTCGGCAGCTCAACCGCAAAACCCCGAATCTGGCCAAGCTGCGCTCCGTGACGGAGGACCTGTCCGAGCTGTCGAGCTGGAATACCGAGCGCTGCGCCAAATTCCTCAACCACAGCTGAATGCGGTTGGCCGCATCACGCCCTGGCCAACGGCACATCATCCCAGCAGGTCGTGTAGTGCGGCGTCCTGCGCTCCTGCCTCATCGTCCACGTGCGCTGAGCCAGCGTTTGGCCCGTCGAGGCCACATGAACGACCCCTTTGCCCATGCGTGTGTTGACAGCATCCACCGCCATCATCAGCCGACTTGCGTCCCGCTGCGGCTCTGGCTCCGTGTCCAGATCCAGCTCGCCCTGCTCTACGCTGGCGTCCTGCAGCTCCAGCAGCATCACACCGGCCTTGGAAATCTCGTACCCCCTGCAATAGATGCTGCTCAGCCCCTTGATCGCGGACTGCACCAGAGCACGGGTGTCGGCCGTGGGCCGGCGCAGCGGCACGACCACCGAGCGCGAATACTGCGGCCCCTGCCTGAAGGGGGAGGTTCGAATGAACACCAGCACCTGACCTGCGAGGCATCGCTGCTTGCGCAGTTTCTCCCCAGCCCTCGAAGCGAACTCGCTGACGGCCTGCACCAGCGGCTCCAGCGCCGAGACAGGCCTGCCGAATGAGCGCGTGCACGCAATCTGCTGCTTCGGCTGGGCAGTGTCTTCCAGGCTCAGGCACGGCTGCCCGCGCAGCTCCCGCACCGTACGCTCCAGCACCACCCCCCAGCGCGAGCGCACCGTGGCCACGTCCAGACTCACCAGATCCCAGACGGTTCGCACCCCGGCTTCGGTCAACTGCCGGCCGATGCGCCGCCCTACTCCCCAGACCTCGCCGACCTCCGTGGCGCGAAACACCGCCTCCAGGTCGCTCGCTGTCAGCACCGCAAGGTTGCACACCTGGGCCAGATCCTGTGGGTAGCTGCCTGGCTTGCGCTCTGCAGTCTTCGCAACGTGGTTGGCCAGCTTGGCCAGCGTCTTGCTCTGCCCCAGACCTACGCACGTGGGTATGCCGATCCAGCGAAAGATGCGCTCGCGCACCGCTCGGGCACGGGCCACCAGATCACCGCGAACACCGTGAAGGCCGATGAAGCTCTCATCGATGCTGTAGATCTCCTGCGTTGGCCCCAAGCCTGCGGCCAGACTCATCATCCGGTCTGACATGTCGCCATAGAGCACGAAGTTGGCCGACAGACCCACCAGTCCCGCCGACTGCTGAAGATGGCGCACCTCGAACCAAGGTTGGCCCATCTTGACCCCCAGGTCTTTGGCCTCATTGCTCCGGGCCACGCAGCATCCGTCGTTGTTTCTGAATGACCCTAACTGTTAGTAGGTATTTAGTCGTTGATTCTTCAACAAGAATCAAGACTAACAGTTTTGTACGTAATAAGGCTCAATTCGAGCACGCTCTGAGTCGTTGAAGTAGGAGGCCCAGCGCCACCCTGATCGACGCAGGACGATCCTCAAGAGCCGCTCAGAATTTCTGGCCCAGCGCCGGCAGTGCAGCGGTTGCAGTCGGCAGCGCGGGTATCGTGAGCTCTCGGTATGTGTCCAGCAGCGGTCATATGAGATACCAGCATGCTGCGGCAGCCACACTGGCTGATTCCAAGTTGTGAGCCTGCGTCATGAGCATGCCAGGGAACGCCATCATGAAAGGCCTTGCTCCAGCTGCGACATGAAGCGCACCCCAAGCCACCTGTCGCTGACATGCTTTGCCTCGAAGAGGCGCAATAGCTTGCTTCACCGGCCTCTGAAACAGTCGGTTGAACCAGCACAAACCCTGAGGGACAAACAACTGGGCGCAGAGAAGATGAAAATATCCGCGAACGGTGATATTTTGATTTTCAGCTCTGGAGACGCCATGCAAGGCCACACGATCGTCCTTCAAAGAACAGTGCAGCCAGCCCGGCTTCCGAACACAGCGCGGAAAGCGCAAGCCGTGCTGACAACGGTGATGTTTCTGAAGACGCTGCTTCGACCGTTGACCGCGGCAGCTCTGACATGCCTGCTGTGGACCGCTTCGAGTGCGGTCGCCCAGACGGCGCCCGAGATGAAGCTGCAGAAGGTCGGCCCCCAGACCTACTACGTCGAAGGCCTGGCGGCATTGGGCTCGCCCGCGAACCAGAACTTCATCAGCAACGCCGGCTTCGTGGTCGCGCGCGATGGCGTGGTGGTGATCGACTCGCTAGGCTCGCCCGCCCTGGCGCAGCGTCTGATGGAGCAAATCGCCCGCGTCACGAACAAACCAGTCACGCATGTCCTGGTGACGCACTACCACGCCGACCACATCTACGGCCTGCAGACTTTCAAGGCCAAAGGGGTGCAGATCCTGGCGCACCGGGCTGCCCTGGAGTACCTGAACTCTGAAACCGCGTTGCAGCGCCTGGAGGCCTCGCGCACCGACCTCGCACCCTGGGTGGATGCGCAGACACGGCTGGTGAAATCGGACCGCTGGCTCGATGGACCGGCCACGCTGGAGCTGGCCGGCACGCGCTTCGTGATCGAGCCCGTGGGGCCGTCGCACACACCGGAAGACCTGGCGATCTACGTGCCCAGCGAAGGCGTTCTCTTCGCGGGCGACCTCATCTTCAACGGCCGCCTGCCCTTTGTGGGTAAAGCCAACAGCGCTCAGTGGATCGGTGCGCTCGACCGCCTGCTGACCTTCGATGCGAAGGCCGTGGTGCCCGGCCATGGCGCGGCATCGACCGATGCCCGCAAGGACATCGGCGTGATCCGCGACTACCTGGGCTACCTGCGCAAGTCCATGGGCCAGGCCACACAGGACATGCTGCCGTTCGAGGAGGCCTACAAGGCCACCGACTGGTCGGCTTTCGAGCACATGCCGATGTTCCAGTTCGCCAACCGTATGAACGCGTACAACACCTTCCTGCTGATGGAGCAGGAAGGGATGAAGAAGCCCTGACTGGCAACCTGAGCGGCCAGGCCGCTCAGACCGCTCCGTCGAAAAACAGGCGCCAGCGCCCTTGCTCCCGTGCCCAGTACTGGCGACGGTCGGTGCTGCGTGACGGCTTCGTGCTCACCGCTGTGTAGTTGACGATGGCCACCTCGGCCTCTCGCTTCCAGCGAAAGACGGAAACCTGACGCCACTCGGCTTGCGGATCGGGTTCGCCGTTGGCACGCAGGGGCTCGGCAGCCAGGGACACCTTGCGCAGCGGGTTGCCAGCGCGCGCATTGAAGTCCGCCGTTTGCAGGGCCAGCAAGGTACGCCCATCACCACGGGAACGAGCCTCTTGCCATTGGGTGAGCAGAGCGTCGAAGCTGCGCCGTTCGGCCGCCTGGTCGGCGGGTCGAACCCAGTTCACCTCGTCCGCAATGATCACCGGCGTGCGCCGTGTTTGCAGCACTTCCATGAGGTAGGCCATGTCGTCGTTGGCCAGAGCGACGCAACCCTCGGTGGCGTAGGGGCTGCGCGAGTAGGTGACGCGCGGCACGCCGTGCAACCAGATGCCGCTGCCGGTGCGCCCCAGGCGGCGGTCGTGCTCATTGGGGTAGTTCAGCGGCAGCGCGCCAATGCCGTACAGCTCTTCAACCTGCTGATCGTCCAGACGGCTGGTGATGAAGTACACGCCCAGCGGGGTGCGCAGGTCGCCCTCGACCCGCTTGTCAAAACCGGCCCGCCCGACAGAGGCGTAGAAGCTGCGGATCAGCTGCAGGCCGCTGGCCTGCTGTTCAAAGACATAGACCCTGGAATGGCTGGCGTCCACCACCACCACATGCCGGACATTGGGTGCCAAGCGCAGCAACTGTTCGGGCACGGTGCCGGGCGGGGGCATTTCGCTGAGCGCGTTCAAACGCCGATGGGCCTCAGCACGCAGTTTCTGCAGTTGCTCCCGAACCGCCGGTGGACCATCGGTCGCCGTGGTGAGGCCCGGGAACGAACCGCTGCGGGCGAGCAGAAGATCTGCGTAGACAAGCTGGCCCAGCTGAAACCCCGGCACGTCCCGCACCAGCGATGCCGCCATTGGCATGGCTTGCCGATCCCCTGCCGCAATGGCGCGGTAGACCGCAATCAGGCGCGCTTCGGGTGAAGAGCGCAGAGACCCGGTCAGCACAGCTTCGCCATTCAACGGGCTGCGGGCGGGTTGGCCGCTGGCTTGTGCGAACGGAAACAGCAGCGAGGTGGTCGCCAATGCAGAACCTGCGAGCAGCGCTCGCCGGGTGGGGGACGAATCGGAAGTCAGCGTCACGTATCGAGCGATCAGGGAAGAGGATTCGCGTCTTCGGATCACTGCGCGCTGGCCAAGGCGACCGAGGCGGCCACGCCGAGTTGATCTCGCATGGCCTTGGCCGACTGTTTGAAGGCAGGCAAGCTGGCCACCACGACCGTCGAAGATGCGGGCGCACTGGTGATGGTGGACGGGTTGGTGCGAACGCCCCTGACCAGGTATTCGAAGTGCAGATTCGGGCCTGTCGCCGTTCCGGTCGAGCCGACCGTGCCGATGGTCTGACCCTGCTGCACGCGTTGGCCCACCCGGACATCGACGCGGCCCAGGTGCGCGTAGGCGGTGGCGGCCTTGTCGGGGTGCTGGATCACGACGTAATTGCCATACCCGCCCTGGCGCCCCGCGAAGCTCACCACGCCGTCGGCCACGGTTCGAATCGGGGTTCCGGCCGGAGCGCCGTAGTCCGTGCCTTTGTGGGCTTTCTGCCCCCCAAACACCGGGTGGATGCGAGGACCGTAGGAGCTGGTGACCCTTGAAAACGCCAGGGGAGAAGCCAGGTAGGCGCGACGTTGACTCTCTCCATCGAGGCTGACGAACTCGCCGTTCTGGCCATCTTGCTGGAACCACATGGCCTGGTGCGTGTCTTTGCCGTTCTGAATCTCGGCACCCAGCAACTGGCCCGTGAACAGGATTTCACCATCCAGCTCGAACGCCTCGTACACAAGGCTGACGCGCGCACCGCGCTTCAAGTCGCGCTGGAAATCGATGTCCCCGGAAAAGGCCTCGACCGTCTGCGCAGCGACGGCATCCGGAATGCCGGCCTGGTCGGTGGACGCATAGAACGATGAGCGGATGGTCAGCGAACCGAATTGCTCCAGGCGCCGTGGCGTCGGCTGTTCGAGCCGGGATCGGTAGCCACTTTCTTGTTGCTCCACCACCAGCCGGCTGATGCGCTGGCTGCTCGTGTCCACCCAGCGCACAGACAGGGTCTTCAAGCGCCCTTGCGGCGTTCGGGTGACCGACGCCAGTTTGCCGGACGCACCGGTCAACAACAGGCGCGATGTGGCGTCGTGCGCGAGAAAGGTCTGTGCCTCGCGGTCATCGACACCCAGCCGCTTGAGCAGGGCCTGAAGGGAGTCGTCGCGGCGGGTGAGCTGGGATTGGTGGATCAGAAACTCGGGGTTCGATGCCGACAGTTCAGACACCGCCAGTGGCGCATCCATGGTCTCCACCACTTGCCGGACCGGCCACTGCGCCGCGTCGGGCAAGTCAGGGGAGACACCAAAGGCCACCACGCCCGTGCCCAGCATCAAGGTGCCCAAGACCGCCAGCACGGGCCGCCGGTGGTGTCGGATCAGTGTCGTCAAACGGAGCATGTTGGTGGGGTGCATGTCAGGTCATTCGATGGCTTGACCAGGGCTTGAAACGCCTCAGGCCTTGGTCAAAAGAATCTGGATGTCCGACGCGATCGTGGCGGCGTCGGTTCCATAGGCGGAGAACAAGCGCACCCGGCCCTCGGTGTCGAAGATGTACTTTCCGGCCGAGTGGTCCATGGTGTAGGACGTTGGCGTCGATCCGGGGACCTTCTTGTAGTAGATCTTGAAGGCCGCTGCGACGTCTTTGAGTTCGTCGGGCTCGGGCCGCAGCGCGATGAAGCCCGGGTCGAAGCTCGCCATGTATTCCTTGAGCAGTGCCTGCGTGTCACGCTCGGGGTCCACCGTGATGAAGAGCACCTGCAGCCGCTCACCCTGGTCACCCAGCAGGCGCTTGACCTCGGCCATGGTCGTCATGGAGGTCGGGCAGACATCCGGACACTGCGTGAAACCGAAGAAGGTGACCACGATCTTGCCCTTGAAGTCCGCCAGCGCTCTCACGTTGCCGTGGTGGTCCTTGAGCCGGAAATCCTGGGCAAAGGTGGCGCCAGTCACATCGGTGCTTTTGAACGGCGTGACCTCGGGCGAGCAGGCCATCAGCAAAGGCACGCCCGTCACACTGGCGAGCGCCACCTGTACAAAGCGTCGACGGCCCATGGACGGGTGGCCAGGGATGGAAGAAAAACGCGGGTTCATGTCACTTCCTGGCTTTGGCGACTTCTTCGGCCACGAGTGACAGCAGTTGCTGGTCACCGAAGGATGGCAGACCGCGACCATTGACAAAGAACGTCGGGGTCTTGGTCACCTCCAGTGCGGTCAGGTCTTCGATGTCCTGTTGCAGCACCGCAGCGATGTCCGAGCCCTGGGCGTCGGCCTGCGCCTTGGCAATGTCCAGACCGGCTTCCTGTGCCGCCCGGAATGCCAGCTCGATGTTGGGTTTGCCGTGGTCGGCCCACTGCGGCTGGGTGGCCAGAATCATCTCCAGCACGGGCTGGTACTTGTTCTGGCGCTTGGCCGCTTCGAGCAGTTTGACCACCTGATCAGAGCCGGCATGGAACGGGGCGTAGCGGATCACCAGGCGCACATCGTTCGGGTACTGCTTGAGGATGTCCTTGACGATGGGATAGAACGCCCGGCAGGTCTCGCACGCCGGGTCAAAAAACTCGACGATGGTGACTGGTGCGTTGCTGGGACCGAAGACCGGTGAATGGAAGCGGACCAGGCGGTTGTCCGTCTTGCTGGCGGGTTCACTGCCAGCCTGCTGGACCACCTGGCTGACCTTTTCGGCCTGCGAGTTCTGCACCCGCTTCTGGTAGGCGTTCATGCCGAGGAAGAAGAACACCAGGACGATGGCGACCAGGGCGACGACGGTGATTTTTTTGGAATTCATCGGGAGGACTTTCTGAGGTAGACGACGAGAAGGAATGCCAGCGCCATGAACGCGGCCAGCGACAGCCAGGGGATCTGGACGCCGTTGAGGATTTCGAGCTTTTGGTCAGCGCAGGACACACCGGCGCTGCAAGGTACCCAGGCCTTGGGAATCAGGCCAGCCACCAGCAGGGTGTGGTACCCGGCCATGGCCAGCCCGCCCAGCGCCAGCGCAAGGCCGTAGACGGCGCCCCGACGGTCATCGGCGAAGCAGGCGATCCCGAGAATGATGGCGAGGGGAAACATGAAGATGCGCTGGTACCAGCAAAGGACGCAGGGCGTCATGCCCATCACCTCACCGAGAAACAGAGCGCCTAGGGTGGCTGTAGTGGCCACCAGCCAGGCCAGCAGCAGCAAGGTCCAGGGCCGGGTCATGACGGGCTCTCCGAGGAGGCGACGGGCGGGCGAAAGGACATCAGAATCCAGGCGCCCGCTGCCAGCACGATGAACACATCGGCCAGGTTGAAGGCCGGCCAGTGCAGACCGCGCCAGTGCAGATCAAGAAAGTCGGTGACCGCGCCGCTGGCGATGCGGTCGATCAGATTGCCACTGCCGCCGGCCACCAGCAGCGCCCCTGCGGTCCGTTCGAGCGGCTCCACCTGGCGCGCCAGACAAACGAATGTGATGGGCACCACAACCATGAACCCGACAACGATGAAGAACACCCGCTGCCAGCCGCCCGCTTCGGCCAGCAGCGAAAACGCGGCGCCGGTGTTGAGCACATGGACCAGGTTGAACCAGGTTGTGACCTCGACGGCCGTACCCAGCGCGATGGTGCTGGCGAACCAGGCTTTGCTCAGCTGATCCAGCGCCAGAAGAAAAGCCACAGCAAGCAGCCAGGCCAGACGGGGACGACCCCGCCAGGGAAATGCAGACATGAAAAAGACCCTGAAACAACGGACATCACCAGCCGCAAGGGCTGGCACGTTTCACAGGGATCGGAGAGGTGCGGCGAAATGCGCCGCAAAAGAAGCCGAACCCTGGTCAGGCCAGGGCGGACCACTGCGGCCGTTCGGGCCGCTCGACGAAAAGCCCTTCAGTCCAGGAGCGCGACCCAGCTTGCGTCCGGGTGCGGGTATCGCCCATGGAAAACGGCACGCTGGTCAGCAGGGCCAGAGCTCCAGCGTGGCAGCTTCCACAGTGCGGATGCTTGGCGTGGGATTCACCGGCATGGTCTGCAGCGTCGACCTGCACCGAGACACCGGCCGCGCTGGCGTGCATGGGCGCACAGGGTTCGTGCACACAAGGCGCGCCCTTGGCTGCGCCGGCCCACTGCAGGGGCAGGCAAAACATCAGCAACAGGGCAAACAGGCAGGCACGCATCGAGGGTGGATTGTAGGGTGAAGACAGCGATAGAGATCGGTTGACCCGGGCAGCCCGCAGGTTGTTCAGAGAGTCGGCGGTCGCTGATGTGCGCGTATGGTTGCCAGCAATTCCGGAGCGACCTGCATGGGCCGAAACGCCCCCACGTGCGAACGCCCGGTGTTGCCCAGCGGTAGCCGGCCCAGCAGGTGCCCCAGCGGTACCAGCAGCAGCCGCAACAGCTGACCGTTCACCTCGGCCAGGTTCCGCGTCCGCCAGGCCAGCGACAGCATGAGCCCGTGCGTTCGCGCATGTGGAACCAGCCGCGTCTGTCCGAGCACATGCAGGGCTTCAAGCAGATGCCAAGCCTGGGCCAGGTCACTGCGATCAACCCGAAGGTACGCCCGGTGCAACCGCTCGAAGGTGTCCGGGTCGAACGCCACCGGCGCAGTGGCTTCAGTGGGCATGGTCTTGGTGTTCATGGTTGTGTCCGGTGCCATGATGGTCGACAACCAGCTGGTCGAAGATACTCATGTTTGTTCCTTTCAGCGGCGCAACAAGCGCAGTCCATTGCCAACAACCAGCAGACTGGCTCCCACATCAGCGAAAACGGCCATCCACATGGTGCCAAGCCCCATGAGGGTGAGCACAAGAAACACGGCTTTGATGCCCAGCGCCAGCGTGATGTTTTGCACCAGTACGAAGTGGGTGGATTTGGACAGTCGGATAAACGACGGAATCTTTCGCAGATCGTCGTCCATCAAAGCAACGTCCGCAGTCTCGATGGCCGTGTCCGTGCCCATGGCCCCCATGGCGAACCCGATGTGTGAACGTGCCAGCGCAGGAGCGTCGTTGATGCCGTCACCGACCATGCCGACCACCCCTTCACTGGCAAGGCTTTCGATCACGCGCAACTTGTCTTCGGGCAACTGGTTGCCATGCGCCTGATCTATGCCCACCTGTCGTGCGATTGCCTCGGCGGTGTGCGCGTTGTCGCCGGTCAACATCACAGTCCTCACACCGAGGCGATGCAATTCATCGACAGCAGCCCGGCTGCTTTCCTTCACGGTGTCGGCCACAGCAAAAAGGGCCAGAACCCGACGTTCGTCGACCAGCATGACCACCGTCTTGCCTTGTCGTTCCATCGCATCGAGACGATTTTCCAGGTCCGGTGAGCACAAGCTCAGCTCGTGGACGAGTCTGTGGTTTCCCAGCTGGTAGGCAGAGCCACCGATCACACCTTTCACGCCTCGACCTGGCAAGGCCTCGAAGCTGTCCACGGCCTCCCGAACGACACCCTGGGCATTCGCCGCAGCCGCCACGGCTTGGGAAACCGGGTGATCCGAACGCCCCGCAAGACTGGCCGCCACTTGCTTACACCGCGCTTCGTCCATGTCGTCGAGCCGCTCAAAATCGGTCTGTACTGGCTTGCCGTGGGTAATCGTGCCGGTTTTGTCCAGTGCCAGCCAACGCAGCTTGCGCCCTTCTTCCAGATACACGCCCCCTTTGATCAGCACACCTTTGCGGGCGGCAGCAGCCAGGCCGCTGACGATGGTCACCGGTGTCGAGATCACGAGTGCACAGGGGCAGGCAATGACCAGTAGCACCAATGCCTTGTAGATCCAGTCCTGCCAGGCTCCGCCCATCAACAGAGGAGGCAGCACCGCCACCGCCAATGCGATGGCAAACACAACGGGCGTATAGACCCGAGCAAACTGGTCAACAAAACGCTGCGTCGGTGCCCGGGCGCCCTGCGCCTCTTCAACCGCATGAATGATGCGTGAAAGAGTGCTGTTGCTCGCTGCGGCCGTGACGCGGTAGTCGAACGAGCCGGACTCATTGATCGTGCCGGCAAACACAGCATCGCCAACCGTTTTGTCAACAGGCAGACTTTCTCCCGTGATGGGCGCCTGGTTGACAGTAGAACGTCCGCTGGTGATGCTTCCATCCAGCGCGATGCGTTCACCGGGTCGCACCCGTACCAGACTGCCCACCGCCACAGACTTGGCCTCCACGGACTGCCAGCTTCCGTCGTTCTGCTGCACCGTCGCCTGCTCCGGCGTCAGACGCATCAGTCCCTCAATGGCGTTGCGGGCCCGGTCAAGCGACTTTGCCTCGATGAGCTCGGCGATCGTGAACAGAACCATCACCATGGCCGCCTCGGGCCATTGACCCAGCGCCAGCGCACCGGTGACAGCGATACTCATCAACGCATTGATGTTGAGATTGCCATTGCGAATCGCCACCCACCCCTTCTTGTAGGTGGTCAGACCCGACCCCAACACGGCAACGATGGCCAGCGCCGCCACGAGGGTGCCAGGAAGTCCGGCCCAGCTCGCGGCCTCCGAAGCGATGGCAGCGGCGCCAGCCAGCGCCAGCGGCCACCAGGGCTTGGGGGTTTCGCGGGCGGGTGTACGTGCTGCACCGGCTTCAGCCAGTTCGGGCTGAAACCCCAGCGAGCGCACTGCCTCCAGCACCGGCTCCAGCGAGCCGGGTGCGTGCACCACGGTCAGAACGCGCTGAACCAGGTTGAAGTCCATCTGGCGAACCTCGCTCATCGGACCGAGTTTTTTCCGGATGAGCGCCTCTTCGGTCGGACAGTCCATCTGCAGGATGCGGATGGCCGTGCGCACCCCGTCGGAGGTGAGCTGTGGCGCACTGATTGGGCTGGTGGGGATTGGGGCGGATGCGCAGCAAACCGCCGCCCCGCCTTCTTCGTGCACATGCTGATGATCTTGAGCTTGCGTTGGATCATGGCGATGAGTCGCGTTCCCGCAATCGCGAGTCGATGGGGTGTGGTCGTGATCACAACATTGGGCCGACATGAAAACTCCTTCAGAATGCCGGTATTGAAAACCCTGGAGCCGCTCCAGAGTCAAGCCCTGCGTCTCACCCACCGGAGAAACCCCATGCGCATCAAGGAACTGGCCGAGGCCACAGGCGTGGATGTGGACACCATCCGCTACTACGAAAAGCAAGGCCTCCTGCCGGAACCGGCCCGGCAGGACAACGGTTACCGCGACTACGCGAGCACCCATCTGGAGCGACTGGCTTTCATTCGCCACTGCCGCGCGCTGGAGATGCCGCTGGCCGACATCCGCCGGTTGCTGGGCGCACTGGACGCACCGGGCGAACCGCACCCGGACGTAGACCGGCTGGTGCAGGAGCAGATCGACAAGGTGCGGGCGCGGCTCAAAAGCATGCGCGCGCTGGAGAAGCAGCTGTTGCTGCTCAAGGCCAGTTGTGGCCGCTGTGACGACGAAGGCACAGACTGCGGCATTCTCAAGGAGCTGGTGGCAGCCGCGCATGGCGAGGCCTGCGCATGCCATGCCCATCTTGCACACTGACCAGCCATGAAGACCTTTTTGTTGTACGTCGCCACCGCATTGGCCGAGATCCTGGGCTGTTATCTGCCCTGGCTGTGGCTTCGCCAAGGCGGTTCAATCTGGCTGCTGCTCCCCGCGGCGGCCAGTCTGGCGCTGTTCGCTTGGCTGTTGACCTTGCATGATGCGGCCTCGGGGCGGGTGTACGCGGCCTATGGCGGCGTCTACATTGGTACCGCCATCGCGTGGTTGTGGGCCGTGGATGGTGTCCGCCCCTCCAGCTGGGACGTGGCAGGTGCGGCGGTGGCCTTGTTGGGCATGGGGATCATTGCGTTTCAGCCGCGCTGACCAGCGGAGTGCACCGGCGGCTCCTCATTCGGACAAGTCGGCCAACTGTCTTGAAAGCCTCCTGATCGAATGACCGCTTGTGGCCTCTTGGAATATTGGCTCTTCAAGAGGGAATGTCCGGGTCCAGCCTCAAGCCGGCATAGCCAGGTCATCGGCTGCTTCGCAGCGATTGCTGCCGGTGGGTGTAGCCAGGCGAACTCACGCTACCCGCCACGAAGCGGCAGTAGGGTACAGTGACCGGGGACGGCACGAATGGCAGTTGTGCGATGTACTGCGGTCATAGAGCATTCGCGAGCGGTTGGCGCCGCGCCACCTACTGCTTCGACTGGTTCCCGACTCCAAACATCGGCTTTCACGCGCAGGGGAACCAGCGATCAACGTCGAGCCCAATCGGCCTTGCCAAGGATGTGAACCGCCGGGACGATTCGCAGCTCGATAAATTGTTCGGCAAAGTGGAGTTGTTGATGGTGCGCGAGAGCAAGCAAATCGAATTCACTTTCTAGGCCTCGCATTTCAAGCCGGGCGTCGCGCTCGCACCCAACAAGCGCGAGGTCGCGCGCGCGTTCGTGGTTGGGGTATCTCCCTGCTACTGAACAAGTATCCTCGCGAACACCATGCGAATACTACTCATCGAAGATGACTCCATGATCGGCAAGGCCGTTCGCGAAGGCTTGGTGCAAGCTGGTTTCGCGGTGGACTGGGTAACCGATGGGCATGCCGCCGAGTTGTCTATGTCCAGCGTTGCTTATGACCTGGCCATCCTCGACCTTGGATTGCCCAAGAAGGATGGCATGGCCCTGCTCACTACGCTGCGCAGGATGGGCAATCACTTACCTATTGTGATTGTCTCCGCGAGAGATACCGTACAGGACCGGATCGCGGGGCTGACCGCCGGTGCCGATGACTACGTACTCAAGCCCTTCGATCCGGACGAACTTTTGGCCCGTGTACGGGCCGTGTTGCGGCGCCATGCTGGCAGCGGCTCGTCGTTGCTGGTGATCGGCTCGCTGAGTCTCGACCCGGAGCGGCGTTCGGTGACCCAGAGCGGACGGCCGGTTGAACTGTCGACGCGGGAGTTCGCCGTGCTGGAAGCCTTGATGCAGCGCCCTGGCACCGTTGTTTCGCGCCAGAAGCTGGAGGAAACCGTGTACGGGTGGGGGGAGGAGGTCGGCAGCAACGCAATTGAGGTGCACATGCACTATCTGCGCAAGAAGCTCGGCGCGACCGTGATCATGAACGTGCGCGGCGTGGGCTACCGCGTTACGGAGGGCTGATGCGATCGATTGAAAGAACACTGTTGGGTTGGACACTTGGCACCCTGGCTTTGGGGGCCTTCCTCGTTTCGCTGGCGGTCTACTTTTTTACACTCGAAGAGATGCACGAGGTCTTCGATGCCGAACTGCAGCACGTCGCAACGGCCGTGGCGAGCTATCACCAGGCGGGTAACCAATCCGGGCAGACCGATGATGTCGGGTCGCCGACGCGAACCGACATCGCCGATGACTCGGAGATCGTGACGCTGATGTGGACAGCGCAGGGCCAGAAGATCTTCTCGTCTGACCCCCGCGTCGCACTGCCATTCTCCAACATCGAAGGGTTGTCGCAGCCAGTGGTTGGAGGCGAGGCGTGGGTCGTGTATTCCACAGTCGGCGCCGACGGCGTGACCCAGGCCGCGCAGCGTGTCGCGTCCCGCGACGAGATGGCTGGTGAGTCTGCTGAGAAGGTCTTTCTGCCTTTGGTTGGGCTCACAGTGGGAATCGGCGGATTGCTGGTGTTCGGCTTGCGACGCGGCTTCTACCCGCTGGAAGGAGCGGCTAAAGACATCGCGCGACGCAATGCGCGGTCGCTGGAGCCGATACCGGTCGAACAGGTGCCCACTGAAATCGCCCCGCTGGTGTCGTCCATCAACGAATTGATGAGCCGCCTGGCGGTTTCGTTTGCGGCGCAACGGCGCTTTCTCGCCGATGCGGCACATGAGTTGCGCACGCCAGTGACCGCATTGCGATTGCAAGTGAAGTTGCTTCAAAGATCAAAGAACGAGATTGACCGGGCACGGGCTCTGCAAGATCTCGAGGCTGGCGTAACCAGATCACAGCGACTAGGGCCTGTTAACACATCCGAAGTCCATCAGCGACGAGGACGAAGCTGATGAAGCCCAGGAACATGAGGTCGAGTTTCTCGAACCGCGAGAAGATGCGGCGATAGCCCTTGAGCCGACGGAACAAGCGCTCGACCTCATTGCGACGCTTGTACATTTGGCGGTCGTACT
>NZ_JAQVEJ010000063.1 GCF_028698005.1 Hydrogenophaga sp. | reverse complement strand
GCCAGCAGCGCGTTGGCGCGCTCCAGCGTCACCATCACCTGGCGCGCATCGGCCTCGTTGCCCATGAGCACGCCCAGGCCACCCTGCGGCCCCTTGAGCCTGCCGGTCACGTCCTGCACGTTGGCCAAGGTCTGCGACAGGGGGGCGTCCTCGCGCGTCATCGCGGTGAGGTTGTCCAGCAGGTCGCGCACCGCCGACATCAGCTTCGGGATTTCGGCCGCCGCGTCGCCCCGCAGCACCTCGCGCTCGGCGCCGTCTTCCAGTGGCGGATCGGACAGCATGCCACTGTAGGCTCGGATCTTGGTGCCACCCACCAGGGCCTTTTCCATGGTGAACACGCTGGAACTGCGCAGCCATTTCGCGTCCTTGACCGGCACATCGACGAGGATGCGCACGTTGCCGTCCTCGGCCAGCTCGATGCGCGAAACGCGCCCGATGGAAAAGCCGGCGAAGGTCATGTCCATGCCGACCACCACGCCCTCGGAGTCGTCGGAGACCAGCACCAGACGCTGCGTGTTTTCGAACACACCGCGCGCGTACATCACGTACAGCGCCGAACCGGCCACCAGCAGCACCAGCAACATCAGCAGCAGGGCGGCCTTGAATTCGAGGTTGCGCACCGGCTCCGGCGGCGTGTCGAGGGGGGGCGTCGTCGGGCTCATCGTGGTCGGATTCGTTCCATCAGTAATAGTTGCCCATGAGCGAGACCACTTCCAGCAGCAGGATCACCGACAGCAGGCGGGCGAACTCGCTCATGTCGCTGCGGCGGGCATAGGCACCATCCGCATCGGGCTGGGCGCTGGAGGCCATGGGCACGAATGCCACCGCCAGGCTGAAGAACAGGGTCTTGAGCACGAAGATCAGCGACACCGCCGGGCTGAACACGGCACCCACGCTGCGGGTGTAGCCTGGCAGCCCCCAGGGCGAAAAACCGTACACATTGAAGTAGGTGAGCACCAGCGCGATCAGGCAGCTGAGCGCGGCCAGCAGCAGCACCGAAAACACGCTGCCCAGCGCGCGCGGCAGCAGCACGCCGCGCAGCAGTTCCTGGTGGCCGGGCACGCCATCGGCGCTGCGCCACTCGGCCAGTTGCCGGCGCACCTGCTGGGCCGCCGGCATGCTGAAGCGCACGGCGACGAACAGTGCCGCGTACAGCGGGATGAGTTCGAGCACCAGGGTGCGCACCAGCACCTCCAGCGCGTACTGCGACAGGCCGTAGCTCATGGCGGTGGCCACCACGATGCGGATCAGCACCAGGCTGGCCAGCGCCGACAGCACGAGGAACCAGGTCATGAGCGGTGCCGTCGCCCGGTAGATGTGTTCGAGCACGTCACGGCGGACCGCCGCATGGCGGTAGCTGGAGGGCATCAGCGCGAGCACGATGATCTCGGCCCCCAGGTGCAGCACCTGCCACCAGGCCAGCACCGAGGCCAGGGATGACCGTCCCCAGCGGACCAGGGCGTCTTGCAGGGAGGCAACCGGGTTCATGGGGCAATGATAGCGACGTGGGTCATCCCGGGCACACCAGGGCGACGCTTGTCAGACGGTAACAATCGGTGCGGCGGGCTGCTGCGCCAGGGCCCACGCCACATGCTCGCGCACCACCTCGCTCGGATGCCCGGCGCGTGCCTGCAGGGCCGCCTGCCAGGCCAGCCGCTCGGCGGCCGGCGCGTCGGTGCGCAAGGCGTTGCCCAGCGCCACCGCGATGTTGCGCAGCCAGCGCTCGTGACCGATGCGGCGGATCGGGCTGCCTTCGGTACGGCGCAGGAATTCGGCCTCCTCCCAGCCGAACAGCTCGACCAGCGTGGCGCCCGCGATCCCGTCCCGGGGGTCGAAGTCGGGCAGGGTCGCGCGGCGGGCGAACTTGTTCCACGGGCAGGCCAGCTGGCAATCGTCGCAGCCATAGATGCGGTTGCCCATCAGCGGCCGCAGCTCGGACGGGATCGGCCCGTCGTGCTCGATGGTGAGGTAGGAGATGCAGCGGCGCGCATCGAGCCGGTACGGCGCCACGATGGCCCGCGTCGGGCACGCCACCATGCAGGCCGTGCAGGCGCCGCAGTGGTGACCGACGGGAGGCGTCGGCGGCAGGGCCATGTCGATGTAGATTTCCCCGAGGAAGAACATCGAGCCGCCCTCGCGGTTCAGGATCAGCGTGTGCTTGCCGCGCCAGCCCTGGCCACTGCGGCTGGCCAGTTCGGCCTCCAGCACAGGTGCCGAATCGGTGAACACGCGGTGGCCCAGCGGTCCCACGTCGGCCGCCAGGCGCTCGGCCAGCTTCTGCAGACGGTTGCGCAACACCTTGTGGTAGTCGCGGCCACGCGCATAGACCGAAATGATGCCCTCGCCCGGCCGCTGCTGGCGTTGCCATTCGTCGGCCACCCAGTCGTCCGGCGCGGTGCGGGGCAGGTAGTCCATGCGGGCGGTGATCACGCTCACGGTGCCGGGTACCAGTTCGGCCGGCCGGGCGCGCTTGAGCCCGTGCGTGGCCATGTAGCCCATCGATCCGTGAAATCCGGCCGCCAGCCAGGCGCGCAGACCCGTCTCGGCGCTGCCGAGGTCGACACCGGCGACGCCGATTTGGGAGAATGCGAGCTCACGGCCCCAGTCCTGCAGTTGCCGGACCAGCCGCGCTCCATCGAATCCGGATTGCATGTGACACACATTGTAGGAATGCCTGCGCCGCAGACCAGCGATACCTGGACGGCCCGGTGGCCCACCGAGGCGGACACCGAGGCCTTCGCGCGCCGTCTGGCGGCGTGCCCGGCCATCGCCGATGCCACGCTCGCGCTGCACGGCGACCTGGGCGCCGGCAAGACCACCTTCGTGCGCCACCTGCTGCGCGCCCTGGGCGTGCGCGGCCGCATCAAGAGCCCGACCTACGCCATCGTCGAGCCGCACAGTGCCAGCGACTGCCCGCTCATGCCGGCAGGCGAGGTGCTGCCGATCTGGCACTTCGATTTCTACCGCTTCGACGATCCGCGCGAATGGGAAGACGCGGGTTTTCGTGAACTCTTTGCCAGCCGCGGGCTCAAGCTGGTGGAGTGGCCCGAAAAAGCCGCCGGCCTGCTGGTCGGCATCGACGCCGACATCCACATCGACGCAGACGACATGGACACGTCCCACGCCGACGATCCTCCCCGCCTGGTGCGCATGCATGCGCACAGCGGCGTCGGGCGCGCCTTGCTGGAGGCCGCTCGCGCATGAGGACATCCGGACTCACGCCCGTGCGCCGCCGCCCGCTGCTGGGCGCGGGGGCCCTGGTGCTGCTGCTCGGTCCGGCGCACCTGGCCTGGGGTGCCAGCGTGGTGGCGGTGCGGCTGTGGCCGGCCGAAGACTACACCCGGCTGACGATCGAATCGGATGGTCTGCTGACCGTGGGCCGCACCCGCATGGCGTCGCCGCAACAGCTCGCGCTGGACATCACCGGCGTGGACCTGTACGACGGCGTGCACCAACTGGTCAGCAAGCTGCGCGCCGACGACCCGAACGTGGCGGCCATCCGGGTGGACCCCGCCAAGGCCGGCGATGTCACGCTCACGCTGGACCTCAAGCAGCCGGTGGAACCGCAGATTTTCCAGCTGACCCCGGTGGCGGCCTACCAGCACCGGCTGGTGATCGACCTGTATCCGCGCGAGGCACCGGACCCGCTGGACCAGCTTGTGCGCGAGCGCATGGCCGAGCTCGACGAAGCCAGCGCCCGTGCGGCCCGGCTGCTGGGCATCGAGCTCGGGGCGGCGCAGCCACAGACGGGTGCCCGGGCCGCACTGCCGTCCGACGATCCGATCGGGCAGTTGATCGCCCAGCGCGAGGCCGAGCGCGACCGCGGCGGCGCCGCGTCCGCCACGCGGCAGGACCCGCCGGGCAAGGCCGCGGCGCCCGGTCCGTCGAAAGCACCGACCGAGCGCCTGATCATCGTTGCCCTGGACCCCGGCCACGGCGGCGAAGACCCGGGAGCGATCGGGCCCGGCGGCACACGCGAAAAAGACGTGGTGCTGCAGATCGCCCACAGACTGCGTGACCGCATCAACGCCGGGCGGGTCAATGGCAACCCGATGCGGGCCTACCTGACGCGCGACGCCGACTTCTTCGTGCCCCTGAACGTGCGCGTGCAAAAGGCCCAGCGCGTACGGGCCGACCTGTTCGTCAGCCTGCACGCCGATGCCTTCATGACCCCACAACCGCAAGGTGCCAGCGTCTACGCGCTGAGCACCAAGGGCGCCACCAGCGCCGCCGCCCGCTGGATCGCCGACAAGGAGAACGCCGCCGATCTGGTGGGCGGCATCAACGTGCGCAGCAAGGACTGGGCAGTGCAACGCGCGCTGCTGGACATGAGCACCACCGCGCAGATCAAGGACAGCCTGAAGCTGGGCTCGGCCATGCTGGGCGAGGTCGGGCGTGTGGGCAAGCTGCACAAGGCCCGGGTCGAGCAGGCCGGCTTCGCCGTGCTCAAGGCACCGGACATCCCGAGCGTGCTGGTCGAAACGGCCTTCATCAGCAACCCCGAAGAAGAAAAGCGGCTGCGCAGCGCCACCTACCAGAACGCCCTGGCCGATGCCCTGTACCAGGGCATCGTGCGCTACTTCGGCCAGAACCCGCCGCTGGCGCGCTCAAGGCAGGTCTGATGGCCCGGCGCCCACCGCCCGCGCACGGGCCTGCTCGGCGCGCGCCGCACGCCAGCCGCCGACGATGGCGATGATGCCCGGCACAAAGATCAGGGCCCAGATGATCTTGGACAGGTTGGCCTGCACCCAGGGCAGGTTGCCGAACCAGTAGCCGGCCGCCGTCAGACCGATCACCCAGATGGTTCCGCCCACGACGTTGAACGCCGTGAACTTGCTGCGTGTCATCTCGGCCACACCGGCCACAAAGGGCGCGAAGGTGCGGATGAAGGGCATGAAGCGCGCAATGATGATGGTCACGCCGCCATAGCGCTCGTAGAAGTTGTGCGCCTGGTTGAAGGCGTTCTTGTTGAAGAAGCGCGAGTTCTCCCACTGGAACACCTTGGGCCCGAAGTAGCGCCCGATGCTGTAGTTGACCTGGTCGCCCGCGATGGCGGCGAACAGCATCAGGCCGGCAGCCAGCGGGTAGTCGATCAGCCCGGCGCCGCACAGCGCCCCGACGATGAACAGCAGCGAATCGCCCGGCAGGAAGGGCATCACCACCAGCCCCGTTTCGACGAAGATGATGAGGAACAGCAGCGCGTAGACCCACGTGCCGTAATTCTCCACGAAGGACTGCAGATGCTGGTCGACGTGCAGGATGAAGTCGATGAGGAAGGTGACGAGTTCCATGGGGCGCCATTATCCCCGCGCCCTAAAATGACTTTGTGAATGCTCCAGACATCCTGCCCGCCCGCCGCCCGATCCGTGAATTGCCCGACGAGCTGATCAGCCAGATCGCTGCCGGCGAGGTGGTGGAGCGGCCGGCTTCGGTGGTGCGCGAACTCGTGGACAACGCGCTCGATGCCGGCGCGCGGCAGATCACCGTGCGGCTGCAGGCCGGCGGCATCCGCCTGATCAGCGTCGAGGATGACGGCTCCGGCATCCTGCGCGACGAGCTGCCCACCGCCCTCAAGCGCCACGCCACCAGCAAGATCGCCAACCTGCACGAGCTGGAGTCGGTGGACACCATGGGCTTTCGCGGTGAAGCGCTGGCAGCGATCTGCTCGATTGCCGAGGTCTCGGTGCTCACGCGCACGGCCGACGCCCCCGAGGGCCATGGCTGGCTGCTCGACGGCCGCAGCGGTGAACTCCAGCCCACCGCCCGTGCCCGGGGCACCACGGTCGAGGTGCGCGAGCTGTTCTTTTCCACACCGGCGCGGCGCAAGTTCCTCAAGTCCGAGGGCACCGAACTGGCCCATTGCATCGAGGCCGTGCGGCGCCACGCGCTGGCCCGGCCGGAGGTGGGCTTCGCCATTTGGCACGACGGCAAGCTGGTGGCGCAGTGGCGCGCCGTCACGCCCGACCTCGCGAGCGGCGAGGCCCACCTGGACGCCCTGCGCCGGCGCCTGGCCGACGTGCTGGGCGAGGACTTCATTGCGCAGGCCGTGGCCGTGAGCTGGCCGGCCGACGCCGCGCCGGGCACGGCCGCCCCAGCGGCCGGCGACGCCCCCCGGCGCCTGCGCGTGTGGGGCTTCGCCGGCGTACCCGACGCCGCGCGCGCGCGGCCCGACCGGCAGTTCGCCTACGTCAACGGCCGCTTCGTGCGCGACAAGGTCATCACCCACGCGGCACGCAGTGCCTACGAGGACGTCCTGCACGGACACAGCCAGCCGGTGTACGCGCTGTACGTCGACATCGACCCGACGCGGGTGGACGTGAATGTGCACCCGACCAAGATCGAGGTGCGTTTCCGCGACAGCCGCGAGGTCCACCAGGCCGTGCACCATGCGGTGGAGGGTGCGCTGGCCGCACCCCGCGCGCCACAGGCCGGGCAGATGCCGGCGGCGGTCCCGCGCCGCCCGGCAGTCGATGATGCCCCACCCGCCTGGACGCCACCACCGATGCGCCAACAAGCGCTGGCCTGGGCCCAGCAACCGCCCGTGACAGGCCAGCGCGTGAGCGACCTGGGTGCGCTGTGGGGACCTGCACCGGCGATGGAAGCGCCACCGCCCTCACCGGCCGCCGCCCTCCCCCCTGCCGCCGCGGCAGCGCCCACCCCCGGGGATCCGGCCATGGCAGGGGACGGTGCCGAGGGCTGGCCGCTGGGCCGCGCTGTCGCGCAGCTGCACGGCATCTACATCCTGGCCGAAAACGCCCACGGCCTGGTGGTGGTCGACATGCACGCCGCCCACGAGCGCATCGTCTATGAACGCCTGAAACAACAGCTGGATGCCCACGCGGTCCGCAGCCAGCCTTTGCTGATTCCGGCCACCTTCGCGGCCACCCCTGAGGAGGTGGCCACCGCCGAGGCCTGCACCGCCGCGCTGGCCGAACTGGGCCTGGAGATCAGCCCCTTCTCGCCCAAGACCCTGGCTGTGCGCGCCGTGCCCGCCACGCTGGCGCAAGGCGACCCGGTGGCGCTGGCGCGCAGCGTGCTGGCCGAGCTGGCCCAGCACGAGGCCAGCACCGTGGTGCTACGTGCCCGCAACGAGTTGCTGGCCACCATGGCCTGCCACGGCGCCGTGCGCGCCAACCGGCGCCTGACCCTGGACGAGATGAACGCGCTGCTGCGCCAGATGGAGGTGACCGAGCGTTCCGATCAGTGCAACCACGGCCGCCCCACCTGGCGGCAGTTGTCGATCCGCGATCTCGACGCGCTCTTTTTGCGAGGGCGCTGAAGAGCGCACCATCGGCGCGCATCGCGCACCAGAGTAACGCATTTCATTCTATGAAATGCACCTTTTGCATAATGTCATGCACGTTTTTGGAGCATGACCCATGAAGTACGCATCGGTACACGACTTTTTGGCGCACGTCGCCGACCGAAACCCCGGCCAACCCGAATTCCTCCAGGCCGTCACCGAGGTGATGGAAAGCCTGTGGCCCTTTATCGCGGCCAACCCGAAGTACGCCGAATATGGCCTGCTGGACCGTCTGGTCGAGCCGGAGCGCGTGATCAGCTTCCGTGTGGTCTGGACCGATGACCTGGGCCGGGTGCAGGTCAACCGCGGCTACCGCATCCAGCACAGCATGGCCATCGGCCCGTACAAGGGTGGCATCCGCTTCCACCCCTCGGTCAACCTGTCGGTGCTCAAGTTCCTGGCCTTCGAGCAGACATTCAAGAATGCACTGACCACGCTGCCCATGGGTGGCGGCAAGGGCGGCTCGGACTTCGACCCCAAGGGCAAGAGCAACGCCGAGATCATGCGTTTCTGCCAGGCCTTCGTGACCGAGCTGTTCCGCCACGTCGGCAGCGACACCGACGTGCCGGCCGGTGACATCGGCGTGGGCGGCCGCGAAGTCGGCTTCATGGCCGGCATGGTCAAGAAGCTGACGAACCGCGCCGACTGCGTGTTCACCGGCAAGGGCCTGAGCTTCGGCGGCTCGCTGATCCGCCCCGAAGCCACTGGCTATGGCACTGTGTACTTCGCGCAGGAGATGCTCAAGACCCGCAAGCTGGATTTCCAGGGCCTGCGCGTGAGCGTCTCGGGTTCGGGCAATGTGGCGCAGTACGCGGTCGAGAAGGCCATGCAGCTCGGCGCCACGGTCGTCACCGTTTCCGACTCGTCGGGCACCGTCATCGACGATGCCGGCTTCTCGCCCGAGAAGCTGGCCCTCCTGATGGAGATCAAGAACGAAAAGTACGGCCGCGTGAGCGAATACGCCGAGCGCGTCGGTGCGAAGTTCGAAGCCGGCAAACGCCCCTGGCACGTGCCCGTGGACGTGGCCCTGCCCTGCGCGACGCAGAACGAACTGGATGCCCAGGACGCCGCCACGCTGATCGCCAACGGCGTCAAGTGCGTGGCCGAAGGTGCCAACATGCCCTCGACCATCGAGGCCGCCGGTGCCTTCGAGAAGGCGGGTGTGCTGTACGCACCGGGCAAGGCCTCCAACGCCGGTGGCGTGGCCACGTCGGGCCTGGAGATGAGCCAGAACGCCGAGCGCATCTCCTGGCCGCGCGACGAAGTCGATACCCGCCTGCTGCAGATCATGCAAGGCATCCACGCCGCCTGCCTGGAACATGGCCGCCAGGCCGACGGCAGCGTCAGCTACATCGACGGCGCCAATATCGCCGGCTTCGTGAAGGTCGCGGACGCCATGCTCGCCCAGGGCGTGGTCTGAGCCCCACACCCGGTACCGACCCAAGGCCCGCCCCCGGCGGGCCTTTTCTTTTGAACTTCCGGACGCGAATCCCGTCCTTCTAGGGCATGAAACGCCTCATCGCCCTGCTGCTCGCCACCATCGCCGTGCTGGCCGGCTGCGCTACGCTGGACGAGCGCCAGCGCACCTGGATCTTCCAGCCCTCGGACCGCAGCTGGTGGCGCGGCGAGGAAGCGGCGGCTGGCATGGAGGAGATCTGGATCGACTTTGTTTCGGCAGAGACCGGTCAATCCACGCGCCTGCACGGACTGTGGTCGCCGCATGACGACTTTCACCGGCGCCCGGACGCGCCGGTGCTGCTGTACCTGCACGGCGCACGCTTCAACGTGGTGGGCTCGGCCTTTCGCATGCGGCGCATGCAGGCACTAGGCTTCTCGGTGCTGGCCATCGACTACCGTGGTTTCGGCAAGAGCACCCCCATCCTGCCCTCCGAGGCCATGGCCTACGAGGACGCGCGTGCCGCCTGGGCCTGGCTGGCCGAGCGCTATCCGGATCGGCCGCGCTACATTTTCGGCCACTCGCTGGGCAGCGCCATCGCCATCGACCTGGCCACACACGCCACCGACGAGGCCGGCACCCTGGTGGAAGGCGCTTTCACCTCGATACCCGACGTGGTGCGCAGTTTCAAGTGGGGCTGGCTGCCACTGGATCCGCTGATCAGCCAGCGCTTCGAGGCCGTCCAGCGGGTCGGCCGCATCGGCTCACCTTTGCTGGTGGTGCACGGCAGCCAGGACAATTTGATCCCCCATGCCCTGGGGCGCCGGCTCTTCGACGCCGCCCAGGGGCGCAAGGCCTTCGTGCTGGTCGAGCACGGCACCCACCACAACACCCACTCGGTGGGCCAGGACCAGTACCGCACCGCGCTGACACAACTGTTCGGGCTGAGCCCACCCTGAACGCGTGCACGCGCAGCGGCTGGCCACGCCATCTGTTACGCTTGCCCGCATGTCTTCTCCTGCCACCGAGGCCAGCCCGCCCCACCCGCCCATGCGGGCCGGTACCGTGGTGCTGGTGCTGTCCCTGCTGCTGGGCCTGCAGCCGATCGCCACCGACCTGTACCTGCCCGCCCTGCCGTCGATGACGGCCGCCTTTGGCGCCAGCATGCCGCAGGCCCAACTGACGCTGACGGCCATGCTGCTGGCCTTCGGCCTGTCCCAGCTCGTCTGGGGCCCGATGTCCGACCGTTTCGGCCGCCGGCCGGTGCTCCTGTCAGGCCTGGTGATGTACGTCCTGGCATCGGTCGGCTGTGTTTTTTCGGGCACGTTCGAGCAGATCATCGGCTGGCGTACCCTGCAAGGCATCGCCATGGGGGCGGGCGTGATGGGAGCACGCGCCATCGTGCGCGACCTGTATGCGCCGGCCGAAGGCGCCCGCATCATGTCCAAGAGCCTCACCGGCCTGGGCGTGCTCGCCTGCCTCTCCAGCCCCCTGGGCGGTCTGCTGACCGAAGTCGGGGGCTGGCGCACCGCCCTGGCGGCACTGGCCGTGTTCGGGGCCGCCACCCTGGCCGTGCTGTTCTGGCGCCTTGAAGAGACGCTGACGCACCGCAACCCGGATGCACTGGCCCCGGCCACCCTGCTGGGCACCTGGGGGCATATCCTGCGCCACCCGACGTTCTGGGCCTTCACCCTGCTGGCGGGCACGTCCTACAGCGGGCTGTTCACCTTCCTGGCGGCCTCATCCTTCGTCTTCATCCAGGTGTTCGATCTGTCCAGGCCGCTCTATGGCCTGCTCATGTTCTCGGTGGCGCTGGCGTTCATCGTGGGCACCCTGGTCTGCCGCTGGCTGCTGCCGCGTCTGGGCGTGCGTCGCACGGTGCGGCTGGCGGGCGGCTGCACCCTGCTGGCGGGCACGCTGATGGGCGTGCTGGCGCTGGCCGGCGTCCAGCACATGGCGGCCATTGTGCTGCCCCACTACCTGTTCATGCTGGCGCACGGCGTGCATCAGCCCTGCAGCCAGAGCGGCTGTGTCAGCCCCTTCCCGCAGGCCGCCGGTGCAGCCTCGGCCATGAGCGGCTTCCTGATGATGATCGCGGCCTTTGGCATGGGCGGATGGCTCGGTCACAGCCTGGCCGCCGTCGGCGAGGGTCAGGGATCGGTGCTGCCTCTGACCAACGGCATGTGGTTCTGGAGTGTGTGCATCTGCCTCACCGCCTGGACCCTGGTGCAGCGCCACGGCGAGGCACACGCCGCTCCTGAGCGCGTTGCGGCGGCTGGCCCGGCGCATCCGGCACCCTGAGGACCCATGACCACGGGCCTGGCCACACCCCTGCCCTGCATCGCCCTGGCCGGCCCCACGGCCAGCGGCAAGAGCGCGGCCTCGCTCGCCATCGCCGAGCGCTGGCCGGTGGAAATCATCAGCGTCGACTCGGCCCTGGTCTACCGCGGCATGGACATCGGCACCGCCAAGCCCAGCCTCGCCGAGCGCGCGCGCGCACCGCACCACCTGATCGACATCCGCGACCCGGCTCAGGCCTACAGCGCCGCCGAATTCGTGGCCGACACCCGGCGGCTGATCGGCGAGATCCGCGCGCGCGGGCGCGCGCCCTTGCTGGTCGGCGGCACCATGCTGTACTTCAAGGCCCTGATGGACGGACTGGACGACATGCCACGTGCCGACGCCCAGGTGCGCGTGGCCCTGGAGGCACGCGCCCGCAGCGAGGGCTGGCCGGCCCTGCACGCCGAGCTGGCGCGCATCGACCCGGTCACGGCGGCGCGCCTGGCCCCTGCCGATGCGCAACGCATCCAGCGTGCGCTGGAAGTGCATGCGGTGACCGGACAGCCGATCTCGGCCTTTCACCGCACACAACGCCCGCACGACAACCCGATCGGTGCCGGCGCCCTGATCAGCCTGGAGCCCACCGATCGTGCCTGGCTGCACGAACGGATCGCGCAACGCTTCGATGCCATGCTGGCCGAGGGCTTCATCGACGAAGTCCGGCGCCTGCGTGCACGCGGTGACCTGCATGCCGACCTGCCGTCGATGCGCTGCGTGGGCTACCGGCAGATATGGGAAGCCCTGGATGAGGCCGGCCATGCCCCGCTTTCCCCCCGGCAGGCACAGCAGATGCGCGACCGTGGCGTGTTCGCCACCCGCCAGTTGGCCAAGCGCCAGATCACCTGGCTGCGCTCGATGCCGCAGCGGGTGGCGCTGCCCTGCGACGCCCCCGACGCGCTGGCACGCGTGCTCGAGCAGGTCGGGCGCTTGATGGAGCGCTGAGCGTGGGCCTGCACATCCGGCAACTGGGCAAACGCTATGGCGACACCCCCGTGTTCACCGGCGTCGATCTGCTGGTGGACGACGGCGAGTTCGTCGCCATCGTGGGCGAATCCGGTGTGGGCAAATCCAGTCTGCTCAACTGCATGGCGGGGCTGGACGACTGGCAGGACGGACAGGTCGTCCATGACGGCGTGGACATCGGCGCGCTGGACGAGGCCGGCCGGGCCCACTGGCGCCGTGGCGCGCTCGGCTTCATCTTCCAGGCCTTTCATGTGCTGCCGCACCTGGACGTGCAACAGAACGTGGCCCTGCCATTGATGTTGCTGGGCCGCGCAGACCCGACGCGGGTGGCCCACATGCTGGCCGCCGTGGGCCTGGCCGGTCTGGGCGCGCGCCTGCCCGCGCAGCTCTCGGGCGGCCAGTTGCAGCGCGTGGCCATCGCCCGCGCCCTGGTGCACCAGCCGCGTCTGTTGCTGGCCGACGAACCCACGGGCAACCTCGACCCCTCGACGGCCGCGCAGATCATGGACCTGATGGTGCGGCAGGTGCGCGACGGTGGCACCTCCCTGGTGCTGGTGACCCATTCGCAGGCGGCAGCGGCGCGCGCCGACCGGGTACTGCACCTGCGCAGCGACGGCCTGCACCCACCGCCGCAGGTATAAACGGCAGATCATGTTCAGCAGCGTCAATCCCACGACCCTTCCCGCCTGGCAGCGGCTGGCCCGTCTGGCCGCCGCACCGCAACCCCACCTGCGCGAACGCCTGCGCCAGCCCGGCCGCGAGGGCCTTCAGGCCGCGGCCGAGGGCACCGGCATTCGCCTCGACCCCACGCGCCAGGCCTTCGACGCCGAGACCCTGGCCGTCCTGGCCGACCTGGCCCGCGAGGCCGGCGTCGAGGCCCGGCGCGAGGCCATGTTCCGCGGCGACCTCATCAACACCAGCGAACGGCGCGCCGTGCTGCACGTGGCCTTGCGTGGCCAGCCAGGCGCCACCGGCAATGCCGCCCCCTGGGGCAGCGAGATCCAGGACATGGTGCAGCATGAACTGCGGCGCGTCTGCGATTTCGCCGAGCGCGTGCGTGCCGGCGACGTGACCAGCAGCACCGGCCAGGCCTTCACCGACGTGGTCAGCATCGGCATCGGCGGCTCCGATCTCGGCCCGCGCATGGCCACCGAGGCGCTGGCGCCGTGGTGCACGGGCGGCCGTGCCGGCCAGGGCCCGCGCGTGCACTACGTCAGCAACCCCGACGCCTGGGGCGTGTACGCCACGCTGCGCGGGCTCGATCCGGCCTCCACCCTGCTCATCGTTGCCAGCAAGACCTTCACCACCCAGGAAACCATGACCAACGCCGCCACGGCACGGCGCTGGCTCGACGACGGCGGCGTCAGCGGCACTGCGCAAAGCGCGCACCTGGTGGCCATCACCGCCGCACCTGACCTGTCCGGCGCCGCCGGTTACCCGGCCGAACACACCTTCACCTTCTGGGACTGGGTGGGCGGCCGCTATTCCGTCTGGTCGGCGCTGGGCCTGCCGCTGGCCCTGGCCATCGGTGCGGCGGCCTTTCGCGATTTCCTCGCCGGTGGCCAGGCCATGGATGCGCACTTCCGCACGGCACCGCTGGCACGCAACCTGCCTGTCATGCTGGCGCTCAGCGGCATCTGGAACCGCAACTTCCTGCGCTGCCCGACACAACTGCTCTCGTGCTACCCGAGCCGGCTGGCGCGCTTCACACCCTTCGTGCAGCAGATGGACATGGAGTCCAACGGCAAGCGCACGCGCTTCGACGGCCAGCCCTGCGACACCGACACCGGCCCCATCCTCTGGGGCGGCCTGGGCATCGACGGCCAGCACGCCTACTTCCAGTTGCTGCACCAGGGCACCCACCGCGTACCGGTGGAGTTCATCGGCGTCGAAACCGAGGACACCCCCCTGCCCCTGGCCGCCGAGCACCACCGCGTGGTCAACCTCAACCTGCGCGCGCAGGCGCAGGCCCTGGCCGAGGGCCGCGATGCGGCCACCACGCTGCAGGCACTGCTCGCCGAAGGTCTGAGCGACGCACAGGCCCGCGCGCTGGTGAGCCAGCGCAGCTTCGAGGGCAACGTGCCCAGCAGCATCCTCTGGCTCGACCGGCTCGATCCGCACCGCCTGGGCGCGCTGATCGCCCTGTACGAGCACAAGGTCTTCACCCAGGCCGCGATCTGGGGCATCAACGCCTACGACCAGTGGGGTGTGGAGCTGGGCAAAACCATGGCCAGGGCCATGGAGCGGTGAGGACCGCCTGAACCAGGCGCCGACTCAGGCGCGCGCGTCCAGCAGGGCCTTGGCCGCCTCGATGCGCAGCGCCATGTCCACCGAGGCATCGTTCATCACCGCCAGCAGGAACTGCCGCGGTTCCTGCTGCGCCACCGTGTCGGCGGGCTCCGGAGCTTCCACCCCCTCGCGTGGCCGGTCTGCCCGCACGGCAGGCGACTGTGGTGGCGGCTGCACCCGGGCCAGATGGTCGGGCTGGATGCTCTGCAGCCTGGCCAGCAGCTCGGCCTGTGCCTCGTTGCCGGGCGGCAGATCGAGCGCGGCCTCATCCCCGAACACCGCCGCCAGATCCGGCGCGACGAACGCCGACCAACGCTCGCCACCCGGCATGACACGTGGCACATGCGCGGCATGCACCACCTGCCCGCCCTGCACGCGGGGCCACCAGCGCAACCGGGCCGGCGCCGCATCCGGCAGGTAGCGCCGCACCAGTTCGCGCAACAGTGCCTCCACCTCCGGGGCCGGCACCGCCCGCGGCAACGAGAACCAGAGCTGGTAGCCATCGCTGCCATTGACGGCGATGCCCGGTGCCGGCCAGCCCAGATCCGCCTGCACCCCCTGCCAGAGCTGCGACAGCGGCCGCCAGTCCGCCGGACGCCCCAGCTCGAGCACGCCGGCACGCACCCGCCCGTCTTCGTCCACCAGGCCGCCGTCCTCACGCACCGCGTAAAGCCGCTGCCACTCATCGTTCCATCGGTCCATGGCCAGGTATGGTAACGGGCAAGCCACGGCCGCTACAAAAAAAATCGGGCCCGGCTTGATTCACCCAAAAAAACGTGGCTATAATTT
>NZ_JAQVEJ010000226.1 GCF_028698005.1 Hydrogenophaga sp. | reverse complement strand
GCGCATCGTATCAGCGAGCGATGTGGTGGCACCGCATGCCGATGGCTTGACGTCATGAACGGTGCCGCCCAGCTGCAGCCTGTCCAGACAGGCTGACGCGGTTTATTGAAAGACAAGCAACACCTTTGTCATTTTCCGACGCCCATGGGGGTGTTATCAAGTTGTCACACAAGCTTGGTGGAATGCCTATCGCTGCACATCTGCATGCATTCCGTCACCCCGCTTGCTCCCAAGGACCAGGCACATCCACTTTGCTTGAAATCAGACAATGAAAAAATATCTGCTGGCCTTTGCGGCCATGGCCACCCTGTGCGGCACCGCCGCCGCCCAGTCGAACGTCACCCTGTACGGTGAAGCCGAAGCCGGCATCGGTCGCCGCTACACGCAAGACACCACCGGGATGATCACCAACTACCTGGGCACCTCGCGCTGGGGCGTGCGTGGCACCGAAGACCTGGGCGGCGGCCTCAAGGTCAGCTTCAACCTGGAGTCGGGCGCGCTCGACATGGCCACAGGCGAAGTCGGCGGCAACGGCGGCTTCAACCGCCAGGCCTGGGTCGGCATCGGCAGCGGCTTCGGCACACTGATGCTGGGCCGCACCACCACGCCCCAGAGCCGCATCATGGGCACGTTCGACCTGAACGGCACCGCCGACGGTTCGTCCGCCCTGAAGGCCCTGAAGCTGGCCGCCAACGGCTCGCTGGGCGGCTCGCGCCAGAACGGCATGATTCAGTACGTGTCGCCGAACATGGGTGGTTTCTCGTTCAACGTCGGCCTCGCCCGCAAGGACGACACCGGCCTGAGCAAGAACTGGACGCAAGTGGCCGGCGCCTACAAAAACAAGCAGCTCACCGTGGGCTTCGCGGTGCAGTCCAAGATGGGTGACACCGCCAACGACCGCAACGGCTACGCCCTGGGCGCCAAATACGACTTCGGCAGCGTCGTCGTCAGCGGCCTGTACACGCAGGACGAGTCGCGCTCGGACGGCAAGGGCTTCGGCCTGGGCGTGGCCGTGCCACTGGGCAGCACGACCGTCGGCGTGCAGCTCGCCCGCGTCACCGACAGCAGCAACGCCGACAAGGACGGCGCATCGGCCTGGGAACTGTTCGCCAACCACAAGCTGTCCAAGCGCACCGCCCTGTACGCGGCCCTGGGCGGTGTGAACGATGCGGCGCACCAGTCCGTCACCAAGGGCGCCAAGGACACAACCTTCGGTCTGGGCATCAACCACAAGTTCTGAGCGAGCGCCACGGTAGCGGCGATGACGCCGCCAGGCCTGCTGCTTCTCCAGCGTCTCGGGAGCCGCCTTCGGGTGGCTCCTTTTTCCCTTTCCCGTCCGCCTGCGTGTCAGCCCCGTGACCGTCATGAGCATGACACATACCCCGCCTACGATCGTTGGCCATATGAAACCCACCGACAACCGCACGGGCACCGCCGTGACCGTGGAGCATCTCTGCCGGCGCTTTGGTGAGCAGCACGCGCTGCGCGACGTCAGCCTCGCGCTCGCGCCCGGGCGCGTGCTGGCCCTGCTCGGCCCCTCGGGTTGTGGCAAAACCACCTTGCTCAAGCTGCTGGCGGGACTGGACCGGCCCGGCAGCGGACGCATCCTGTTCGGCGACAACGTTGTCGCCAGCGAAACGACCATGGTGCCGCCGCAGCACCGCCGCCTGGGCATGGTGTTCCAGGACTACGCGCTGTGGCCCCACATGAGCGTGCAGGCCAATGTCGCCTTTCCATTGGAGATGCAGCGCCTGAGTGCCGCCGAGGTGCGCCGCCGTACCACCGATGCGCTGGTGCGCGTGGGCCTGGGGGCAATGGCCCAGCGCGCGCCGGCCCAACTGTCGGGCGGCCAGCAGCAGCGCGTCGCGCTGGCACGTGCCATCGTGGCGCAGCCGGCCCTGTTGCTGTTCGACGAGCCACTGTCCAACCTCGACCGCGACCTGCGCGAGAGCCTGTGCAGCGACATGGCGCAACTGCTGCGCCAACTGGGCACCACCGCCGTCTACGTCACGCATGACCACGAAGAGGCCTGCACCATCGCCGACGAGGTGGCGGTGATGTCCCGTGGCGGCCTGCTGCAGCAGGCCGCACCGGCCACACTGTGGAATGCACCGGCCAGCCCGGAGGTGGCGCGTTTTCTGAAGCTGGGAGCGCTGACACCGGCACGGCGCAAGGCCGGTGGCGGTATCCACCTGAGCGGCAGCGACACCGTGCTGCCCGAAGAACTGCTGGCCCCGGCGTCGGCCGCGGCGCCACGCGCCGGCGAAGGCCAGTTGCTGATTCCCGGCAGCGCCGCCACGCCGGGCGCGCTCGATGGCGCCGCCCTGCGCGCCACCGTGGCCGCACAGCACTACCGCAGCGGCAGCTTCGCCACCGACCTGGCCCTGCCCGGTGGCGCGTTGCTGCGCACCGTCACGCGCGAACGCCTGGCCCCGGACAGTGCCGTGGGCCTGCATATCGCACCGCGCCAGTTGCACTGGTTCGCCACGGCAGCGGCCTGATCCGGCCGTCTTCGCCCGCCTTGCCGGTCGTGTTTTTCGGCCTTTCTTCCACCCATTGACCACCATGATCCTGCACACCATGCGCCCCATGAAACCGCTCACCCGCCACACCGCCGCCATCGCCCTGCTCCTGGGTGCCACCAGCGGTCATGCCCTGACCGTCTACACGGCCGGTCCCAACAGCCTCATCAAGGAACTCGCCGCCGGCTACGAGAAAGCCACCGGCGTGAAGGTCGAGGTGTTCCAGGCCGATACCGGCAAGGTGATGGCCCGGCTGGAAGCCGAAGCTGCCAACCCGCGCGCCGACGTAGTGATCTCGGCCTCGTGGGACAGCGCGATCGATCTGCACCAGCGCGGCTGGCTGCTCAGCTACCAAAGCCCGAACGCGGTCAAGGTGCCCGCCCTCTACAAGGGCCCCAGTTACGTGGCCCAGGGCCTGTCGGCGCTGGCCATCGCCTGGAACCCGGCCAGCGGCACACCGCGCCCGCAAGACTGGAGCGATCTGGCCGCCGACGCCTTCCGCGGCAAGGTCAACATGCCCAACCCTGCCCAGTCGGGCACCGCGCTGGAACTGCTGTCGGGCCTGCAGGCGGCGCACGGTGCCGGCGCCTGGAAGCTGTTCGGCGAGCTCAAGGCCAATGGCATGAACATCTCGGGCGCCAACGCGCAGGCCCTCAACCCCGTGCTCCAGGGCGCCAAGGCGGCCGTGTTCGGTGCGGTCGACTACGTCACCTTCGGCGCCCAGGCCAAGGGTGAGAAGGTCGAGATCATCTTCCCGGCCAGCGGCACCGTGGTGGCCGCGCGCCCGATGATGATCCTCAAATCGTCCCGGGCCCCGTCCGATGCGCGCAAGTTCATCGACTACGTGCTGTCCGACGCCGGCCAGACCGCCGTGGCCAAGACCTTCCTGATTCCCGCACGCTCCGACGTGGCCGCGCGCCGCCCGGCCCTGGACAGCTTCAAGACCCTGCC
>NZ_JAQVEJ010000225.1 GCF_028698005.1 Hydrogenophaga sp. | reverse complement strand
GCCGAGCCTTCGTTCTGGCCCAACCAGGCCAGCAGGCGGGCACGCTCGCGCGCCGGGATCGCCCGCAACGGCCGGCCCAGCAGCGCCACCTCGCCGCGGGCGGGCAGCAGGCCGGCCAGCACTTTCAGCAAGGTGGATTTGCCGGCGCCGTTGGGGCCGACGATGCTCGTCCAGCGTCCCTCGGGGAAGGCCAGATCGATCCCATGCAGTACGGGATGCGCACCGATGCGGGCGCTGACCTGGCGGGCACCGATCGCGACGGCGGTCATGACACCCTCCCCTGTGGCGCACGCCGGTGCATGAGCCACAGCAGGTAGCTGCCACCCAGCGCCGCCGTGAGCACCCCGACCGGCAGTTCCTGCGGCGCCAGCACCCAGCGCGCCAGGATGTCGGCCGCCAGCAGCAGCACGGCACCCATCAGGCTGGACAGCACGATGTGCCGCTCGTGCGTCACCCGCACGATCGAGCGCACGAGGTGCGGCGCGGCCAGGCCCACGAAGGCGATCAATCCGGTCTGCGCCACGGCGGTGCCGGTGGCCAATGCCAGCGCTGCCACGAGCCCGACGCGCATGGGCGCCAATGGCAGGCCCAGGCTGGCGGCGGTGGCTTCGCCCAGCGTCAGGCCGTCGAGCGCGCGCGCCAGCACCCAGGCCAGCACCGCGCACAGCGACCAGGCCGCCGCCATGAGGGCACAGGCCATCCAGCCGACAAAACTGGTGGTACCCAGCGTGAACGACTGCATGGACTGCAGGATGTCGGGCGAGGCCAGCTCCACCAGATCGCGCAGCGCGCCCAGCACCACGCCCACGATCACGCCAGCCAGCAGCAGACGCAAGGTGTGCTGAACCCCCTTGGCCAGCACCAGGGTAAGCCCCACCGCGCCGGCCGCGCCGATGAAGGCCATGCCGGTGACACCCAGGTGCGTTGGCCAGTGCGAGGCCAGCGGCGAGGCGGTGCCAAACAAGGCCATTGCCACCGCTCCGCCCAGCGCCGCGCCCGAGGCGCTGCCCAACAGGTAGGGGTCGGCCAGCGGGTTGCGGAACAGGCCCTGCGCCACCGCGCCCGCCAGCCCCAGCAGTGCCCCCGCCAGCCACGCGCCCAGCGTGCGCGGCAGCCGGATATCCCAGACGATCTGGCGCGCCATCGGGTCCTCCCACATGCGCAGCACGCTCTCGAAGCCGGTGCTGCCCACTCCGACGCCGCACAGCAGCAGTACGCCGGTGGCCAGCAGCAGACAGCCTCCGCACCAGAGGGCGCGGCGGCCGTGACGACGGCTCACCCCGGTCATCGCGCCGTCTCGGCCAGGCAGCGTGCCATGATGCGTGCCGCCTCGGGCAGGCGCGGACCAGGCCGTACCACCACATCCGACTCGACAGGATCGAACACGCACACGCGCTGCTCGCGCACGGCTGCCATTCCCTGCCAGCCCGGGTACATCACCATGGGCTGCATGCTGCGGTTGCCGACCATGATCACCCCGGGGTTGGCACGCACCACGTACTCGGGATTCAGGCGCGGAAACGGACCCAGTTCGGCCCCGACCACGTTCTGCACACCCAGGCGGGCCAGGGTCTCGCCGATGAACGAGGCCGCGCCCGCCGCGTAGGGCCCCCGGCTCACCTCGAAGTACACGCGCGCGCCACGCGCCTGCGGCGGCAGCGACTGCGCCGCTGCCTGCACGCCCGCATCGATCTCGCGCCAGAGCCGGTCGGCCGCGCCCTGTGGATCGGGCAGGTGCAGCGCGCGGGCCACGTGGCCCAGCATGCGGCGCACGTCGGCCTGCGTCCTGGGCTCCAGTTCCAGCACGGTCAGGCCCAGTGCCTCCAGCCGCTCGCGGGCACGGGTGCTGGTGGACAGCAACACCAGATCGGGCTTGAGGGCAGCGATGGCCTCGATGTTCGGGTCCACGCCGCCGCCCAATTGGGGCAGTTGCTTCACGGCATCGGGCCAGTTGGAAAAGCGGTCCACGCCCACGAGGCGGTGGCACTCGCCCAGCGCGCAAACCGTCTCGGTCAGCGAAGGCAGCAGGCTGGCCACGCGCCGCGGCGGCTGCGGGACGGTCACCACCTGCCCCCGGTCATCGGTGATCTGCACGGGCCCGGCCCGCACCTGAGCGACCGCGCACAGACAGGCCAGCAGGACGACCAGTGCACGCGGCCAGGACACGATCGACAGGAAGCGGTCAAGGGGTTTCATGGGCTCTTGATGAAAAGCGGCAGACCGGCTGCCATCAAAGTCACACGCTCGCAGACCCCGGCCACCTGCTGGTTCAGCGATCCGAGCGCATCGACGAAGGCCCGCACCTCCGGCCCCAGCGGGATGACCCCCAGA
The DNA here is from genome assembly GCF_028698005.1 of Hydrogenophaga sp. Lineage (GTDB taxonomy): Bacteria > Pseudomonadota > Gammaproteobacteria > Burkholderiales > Burkholderiaceae_C > Hydrogenophaga. The sequence continues at coordinate 1,143 of NZ_JAQVEJ010000225.1, read as the reverse complement.
CCGATCTCGTTGCCCACCAGCACCACGGGGCCGGGGGATCGCCGGATGGCCTCCAGCAAGGGCGCCACCGGCGCCGGCGCACCAGGCGCGTCCGGGGGCATGAGCCAGTTGGTCAGCCACAGCGTCAGGCAATCGACCACGATCAGCACGTGCGCGGCGCCATGCTGCGCGATGGCATCGGCCAACGCGCGGGGCTCTTCCAGTGTGGCCAGGCCCGGCACCTGCTCGGCGCGCTCGCGCTGGTGGCGGGCGATGCGCTCGCGCATCTCGCCGTCATGGGCCTGGCCGGTGGCCATGAGCAGGGCACGGTGCTGCGGCGCCTGCGCCAGCCATTCGCGCGCCAGCGCTTCGGCGCGTCGCGACTTGCCGCTTTTCTGGCCGCCCAGGATCAGCTCGCTGCGGGCAATGGAAAGACTCGGGTTCATGAACGATGGATGGTCACGCCGGCACCACGCCTGCCCCGCTCAGCGTTGCGGTGCCCACTTCAGGCCGACATAGAGCGTGCGCCCCGGTGTCACGTAGGTACGCGCCACCTGGTAGTCCTTGCCGGCCAGGTTGTCCACGCGGGCCAGCAGCGTGACATCGCGCGCGATGCGTGTGCTGGCGTACAGGTTCACCAGCGCGTAACCGCCGAGCACGTCGGTGTTGGCGGCGTTCTCGAAGCGGCGGCCCGATGCCTGGACTTCCCCGCCCAGCGTCCAGCCCGCGAGCGTGGTGTCGGCGCCGAAGGTGGCGTGGCGCTTGGCGCGCCGCTGGAGCTGCCTGCCGGTGTCCAGGTCCTTCGGGTTCTGCAGGTCGATCGAGCCGCGCAGCGTCGTGTCGCCGATGCGGTGGCCCGCCGCGAAGGTGACGCCCCGGTACGCGGCACGGCCCACGCTGTTGTAGCAGCCGAACGCCTCGCCGCAGGCCGTGGCGCCGCTGTCGAAGATGATGAGGTTGCTCACGCGGTTGCGGTAGGCCACCACGCTGGCCTGGGTGGGGCCGTTGGCGTAGCGCAGGCCCAGCTCGACGTTGCGGCCGGTTTCGGGCTTCAGGCTGGCGTCGCCGTACGCGCTGAAGCGCTGGTACAGCGTGGGCGCGCGGAAGGCCGAGCTGACCGACGCGGTGGCGCGCAGCGCGGGCGTGATGGCGTAGCCATAGGCG
>NZ_JAQVEJ010000062.1 GCF_028698005.1 Hydrogenophaga sp. | reverse complement strand
CCAATGGCAGGATGTCGCCCGTTCTCTCACGCAGTGGCGGGACGTCGACCGTGGCCACACTCAGGCGATAGTACAGATCAGCCCGGAAGTGTCCCGCCTCGACGGCACGGGCCAGGTCGATGTTGGTCGCCGCCACGAGCCGCACGTCCAATGCAAGAGGTTTTCGCGACCCCAGGCGAACCACCTGCCGCTCCTGCAGCACACGCAGCAGCTTGACCTGCAGTGCCAGCGAGAGGTCTCCAATTTCGTCGAGGAACAGGGTGCCGCCCTGGGCTGCTTCAAACCAGCCGGGGCGGGCCTGCGCGGCGCCCGTGAAGGCACCTGCCTCATGACCGAACAACTCGGCGTCGATCAGTGATTCGGAGAAGGCTCCGCAGTTCACCGCCACGAATGGGCCGCTTCGCCCGCTTTGCGCATGGATGTGGCGGGCGATCAGCTCTTTGCCCGTCCCCGTTTCGCCGATCACCAGCACAGATGCCTCGCTACGGGCAATGCAGTCCACACGGTCCAGCAGTTCGCAAGACCGGGCATCGTGAAATAGCAGGGCCTTGGCGCGTATGGACAACACGCCACCGGGTGAGTCGGGCAGCGTGAGCAGGCGGCTGCCCTGGGTGCCAGGCTCTGCGGAAGGGGGCGAAGTGTTCAGGGACATGCCGACAGACTATGCGCGGGAGCCACCGTTGTGAACGGTGGACTTCGCATATCGATATGCAGGGAGCGGCGCTGCTGGCATCACCCCACGGGCGGACGCCATGCGTGAGACCGGCTGGATGGAGCCTCCCTGGCCATCCGATGGCCCGGAAGGGCGTCACCACGATGAGCCGCAGGAGCCAAACCGGCGTTCAACATCGCCTGTTCGAGGCATCGCAGTAGGGTGGGCGACAATCGGGCTGATGAGCGACGATGACTTCATGCGACTGGCGCTGGCCGAAGCCCGTCAGGCGGCCGAGGCCGGCGAGGTGCCGGTGGGCGCTGCCGTGGTTCGCGCTGGCCAGGTCATCGCCACTGGCCGCAACCAGCCCATCGCGGCCCACGACCCGACCGCCCACGCCGAGATCGTCGCCCTGCGGGCAGCCGCACAGCGCCTGGGCAACTACCGCCTGGATGACTGTGACCTGTACGTGACGCTGGAACCGTGCCCGATGTGCACGGGTGCGCTGCTGCATGCCCGGGTGCGCCGGGTGGTCTATGGTGCATGTGACCCCAAGACAGGGGCAGCCGGTTCGGTGGTGGACCTGTTCGGCCAGACGCGCCTGAACCACCAGACCACCGTGACCGGCGGGGTGCTGGCCGATCACTGTGGCCTGCTGCTGCGCCGTTTCTTCCAGCAGCGGCGCGGCCAGCACAAGGCCAGCGCCGTCCCCTTGCGCGAGGATGCCCTGCGCACGCCGGACCAGCGCTTTGCCGAGCTGACGGACTACCCCTGGGCACCGCGCTATGTGGCGGATCTGCCCAGCCTGGCGGGCCTGCGCCTGCACTACCTGGACGAGGGGCCGGCCGATGCATCGCGCACCTGGCTGTGCCTGCACGATGTCCCGGGCTGGAGCCATGACTTTCGCCACGTGCTGCCGGTGTTTCTGGCCGCGGGCGACCGGGTGGTGGTGCCTGACCTGATCGGCTTCGGACGCAGCGACAAGCCCAAGCGCGAAGCCGCACACCGCAGCGCCTGGCACCGGCAGGTGCTGCTGGAGCTGGTCGAGCGTCTGGACCTGCAGCACATCGTGCTGGTGCTGGCGGGCCGGGCGGCCGATCTGGGCCGAACACTGCCCATGGCGGCACCGGCGCGCTACCTGGGGTTGCTGCGCATCGACAGGGTACCGACCACGGGAGGAGCGGGCACGCCACCCGGCGCGCAGGCCCCGTTTCCCGACCGTGGACACCAGGCGGCGCTGCGCGCATTCGCCGACGGCTGGCCGGCACCGCACGAGCTGGAGGCACTGGCCGGGCCTGCCGAACACTTCTGGCAATCGGGCTGGCAGGGCCGCACCCTGGCCCTGGCCGCCACCGACGCCACCCGCTGCGCCGACGATGCCGCATGGGCGGCCCAGGCGTGCCGGCACTTCGCTTTCCCGCCCCCTCATCCACCTGCAACGACATGAGCCACATCTACATTTATTCGCCGTCCGGCGCGGTGCGCGACAAGGCCGCCTTCCGGCGCGGCGTGGCGCGCCTGAAGGCCCTCGGGCACGAGGTCGAGATCGACGAAGCTGCCTTGCGCAGCAGTCAGCGCTTTGCCGGCGACGACGAGACGCGCCTGGCGGCCATCCATCGCGCCGCGGCCAGCGGCGCCAACATCGCGCTGATTTCGCGTGGCGGCTACGGGCTGACCCGGCTGTTGCCCCACTTGCCCTACGCGCGCATAGCCAAGGCCATCGACCAGGGCATGCATTTTGTCGGCATCAGCGACTTCACGGCCTTGCAGTGCGCCGTCCTGGCCCGTACGGGTGCAAGGACCTGGTCAGGACCGGCGCTGGGTGCGGACTTCGGCGCCGAAGAGGAACCCGACGACATCATGCTGGCCTGTTTCGAGGACCTGGCCTGTGGGCAGGGTGAAGGCACCGGCTGGCAGTTGCCCAAGGCCGACCTGGCGGGGCAGGGCGCCCGCGTGAGCCGCGCCATCGATGGCACGGGCTGGGCCGTCAAGGGCGCGACGCTGTGGGGCGGCAACCTGGCCGTGCTCACCTCGCTGGTGGGTACACCCTGGCTGCCTGCCGTCGACAAGGGGATCCTGTTTCTGGAGGACGTCAACGAACATCCTTATCGGATCGAGCGCGCCCTGACACAACTGCTGCACGCGGGGGTCATCGATCGCCAGCGAGCGGTTCTGCTGGGCAGTTTCACCGGCTACCAGAGCACACCGCACGACCGTGGTTTCCGGCTGGCGACGGTGGTCGACTGGCTGCGCACCCAGACCCGCACACCGGTGTTCACGGGCCTGCCCTACGGGCACGTGCCCACCAAGGTGCTGCTGCCCGTGGGCGCACAGGTTGACTTGATGGTGCAGGGGCGCGACGCCCTGGTGTTCTGGGGGTGAATGGCGGCGCCGGCAGGAGGTACCCGATTCAGCGGTGGCTGCGCGCCGAATCCAGCATGGCTTCGGGCAGGCGGCCCTCGAAGAGGGGCGTCAGGCTGCGCACCATGTCCACGGCCATGGCTTCGCCATGCAGGGCACTGAGCACCGAGACCATCTCGGCGCGTACATACCAGAGGGCCTGGACGTCGTGCAGGTAGCGCAGACGTCGGCTCAGTTGCGGGCTGCGTGCCTCACCCTCGGGCCCCAGCACCGCCAGCATGGCTTGGCGCACCGGCTCCAGCGATTCGGGCGAGTGCTTGCGCGCCTCCATTCCCAGCAAGGCAGAAATGCTGTGACGGATCACCGGTTTGAACCAGCGCATCGGCTTCCCTCCTCGACGACGGCCCGCAGTTGGCGTTCTGCGTGATGCGTCACACCATACCCGCTGGCCCGCAATATCGCAACCATGGCGACCCTTGAAGCACGAAAACAACAACCGGAAAATCAAGCAGTTGCCTCATGTTGCTGAGACATTCGCTGAAGTTTGGGCAGGCCTGTGGCGCGAGCATCCGGGCCTGCCACTTTGTGGTAAAAGTCACGAAAACATACCTATGACCAAGCGCCTGCGGCTTGGCCGGACAACGGCCCAACCCGTATTCATGCCATGAGGTGATCTGTGCCCCTATTGAGTTCCGGACATGGCTGAGCTGACCATTGCCTTCGTCGATCTGACCGGCAGCGTGGCCCTTTATGAAGCACTCGGCGATGACCGGGCAGCCAAGACCGTGACGCAGCTGACGCAGTGGATCGGCCGCACCGGCAGGACACATGGCGGCACCATCGTCAAGATGCTGGGCGACGGGGTGCTGCTGTCCTTCGCCAACAACAAGCTGGCCGTGGAATGCATGATGCATCTCCAGCAGCAGCATGCCCAGCGCACCGCATCATGGCCCGATCGCCTCCGGCTCATGATGCAGGTCGGCCTGGCGCGCGGGCAGGTCGTGCAGGTCGACGGCGATTGCTTTGGCGATGCCGTCAACCTCGCATCCCGCTTGAGCGACCTGGCTGGTCCGGAGCAGATTCTCGCCACCGACACGGTCGTGCGCGACCTGGGTCCGCGCAGTGCGGTGCGGTGCCGCCGCCTGGGCCCGATGCGGATCAAGGGTCGCATCGAGCCCTGCGACGTGTTTCGCGTCGAGTGGCAGCCCGAGATGGCATCAGAGCTGATGACCCTGCCGGCGGACCTCCATGCCCTGCGCGGCCCGGAACGGGCGCCGGTGTTCAGCGGCATCGTGCTGGACTGGCTGGACGCCAACCACTCGTTTACCGCGAGAGAACTGCCGATCCGCATCGGCCGCGTGCCCGAGGCCGACTTCGTGGTCAGCGACCCCCGGGTGTCGCGCATGCACGCGATCATCGATATCCGCTCGGGCAACTTCGTACTGGAAGACACCAGCAGCTATGGCACGTGGGTCCGGTTCACCGGATCGGATGCCATCATCGCCCTGCGGCGTCAGGAGTGCGTGTTGCACTGCGACGGTGAGATCGCCATGGGGGCACCGTTCACCGATTTCAGCACGCCGACCATGAGCTTTCATCTCATCGAGGGTTCCGTGGCGCTGGGCCGCGGTCTGCTGCGCGGCTGAGCACCCCGGCCAACGGGTGGTACAAACTGGCATCACCCGAACAACCAGAGGAGATCACCGTGCGACTCATCAAGCGCCTTCTGGCCGGCGTTTCGCTGTTGCTGCTGCTGGCCATCGTGGCCGCGGCCTGGTACGCCTGGCGTACCCTGCCAGCCACCGACGGCCAGTGGCAGTTGCCCGGTCTGCGCGGACCGGTGCAGATCAAACGCGATCCGTCCGATGTGACCCACATCCTGGGCAACGACGCCCGCGACACCTGGATGGCCCTGGGTTACGTCCACGCGCAGGAGCGCACCTGGCAACTGGAGTTCAACCGGCGTGTGATGCGCGGGCGCCTGTCGGAGGTGCTGGGCCCGGCCACGCTGGAAACCGATCTGCTGCTGCGCACGCTGGGCATCCGCCAGGCCGCACAGGCCCAGTACGAACAGTTGCCGGCCGAGGCGCAGCAGGCCCTGCAGGCCTACGCGGCCGGCATCAATGCCTTCCACGCCGGGCGAACGCAGGCCCTCTCGCCGGAATTCCAGTTGCTGGGCATCGACCCGAGGGAGGAGGCCCGGGCCGGCACCTACTGGGATGCGGTCGACAGCGTGGCCTGGTCGCTGATGATGGCGCTGGACCTCGGTGGCAACTGGGGCAATGAACTGGCGCGCCTGAACGCCCTGGAAGTGATCGACACCGACCGGCTGTGGGAACTGATGCCGCCCTACCCGGGCGAGCAGCCGGCCGCCAGCGCCGATCTGGCCCGGTTGTACCGTGACGCCGGGGTGTACGCCCGCCGTCCGGGCACGGCGCCCCAGTCAAGCGCACCGCTGACCTCCCCACGCTGGCTGGCCCAGGCCAGCGAGGGCATCCGCGACTGGACGGCGGCGCTGGGCATTGCCGAAGGCAAGGGCTCGAACAACTGGGTGGTGGACGGCAGCCGCACGACCTCGGGCAAGCCCCTGCTGGCCAACGATCCGCATCTGGGCCTGTCGGCGCCGGCCATCTGGTATTTCGCCCGGCTGCAGGCACCCGACACCGCAGACATGAAGGGGATGGACGTCATCGGCGCCACCTTGCCAGGCACCCCCTTCGTGGTGCTGGGCCGCACCGAAGGTGTGGCCTGGGGCTTCACCAACACTGGCCCCGACGTGCAGGACCTGTACCTTGAAGCGATCCACCCGGACGACCCGAGCCGCTACCGCGTGCCGGCCGAAGGCGACACGCCGGCCTGGGCCGCGTTCGAAACGCGCCAGGAGGTGGTGTCCGTCAAGGGCCAGCCCGACGTCCGCCACACGGTGCGCCTGACGCGCCACGGCCCGGTGATCAGCGACGTGCCCGGCCGCAACAGCGACCTGGTCGATCCGCAGCGCTATGCGCTGGCACTGCGCTGGACCGCCCTGGACGTGGACAACGGCAACGTGCTGGCCACGTTGCGCTCCAACCGGGCCCAGACCGTGGGCGAACTGCTGGAGGCCCTGCGCGATTTCCAGGCTCCCATGCAGAACGTGGTCATGGCCGACCGCAGCGGGCGCATCGCCTACAAGGCGGCGGGCAAGGTGCCGCTGCGCCACCCCGACAACGACATCCGCGGCGTGGCACCCTCGCCCGGGTGGGACGCACGGTACGACTGGATCGGCTGGCTGCCCTACGAACAGACGCCCGAAGACGATGGCGCCCGCGGCTGGATCGCCACCGCCAACCAGCGCATTCATGCCGCCGACTATCCCCATTTCCTGACCCAGGACTGGGTGCCTCCGTATCGCCAGGACCGCATTGTCGAGTTGCTGGAAGCCACCGACAGGCACGACCACGCCAGCTTCGCCCGGCTGCAGGGCGACGTCGTGTCCCGGGCCACGCAGCGCCTGCTGCCCTATCTGCAAAAATTGCGGCCTGCGCACGCGCTGGCCAACGCGGCCATGACAAGCCTGCAGGGTTTTGACGGCACCATGCACGCCGACGGCGCTGCCCCGCTGATCTTCAGTGTCTGGGCGGACGAATTCGCCCGCGGCGTGCTGGGCAGCCGGCTGGGGCAGTCACGCTTCGAGGCGCTGTACGGCAAGCGCCTGTTCCGCACGGGGGTGGAGCTGATCCTGGAGAGCGACAACCGGTTCTGGTGTGGCGAAGCCGGTTGCGAGGCCGCTGCCACCCGGGCCCTCGAGCGGGCACTGGAGCGCATCCGCGGCGAGCAGGGCGACGACGTCGGCCGCTGGAACTGGGGCCAGGCCCATCCGGCCATTTCGGTACACCGCCCGTTCAGCAACGTTCCGGCCCTGGCGCCCTGGTTCGAAGTGCGCACGCCCACCGGGGGGGATCCGTTCACCGTCAATGTCGGGCAATACCACCTGGACAAGGCCGATGCCCCGTTTGCCAACCGCCATGCGGCCAGCCTGCGGGCGGTCTACGACCTGGCCGACCCGGAAAAATCGGTGTTCATCTACCAGACCGGGCAGAGTGGCAATGCGCTGTCACCGCGGTACCGTGACATGGCGGCGGACTGGGCCGCCGTGCGCTACCGGCCGTTGCAGATGCGGCCGGCCCGCTGGGTCAGCGAGCTTGAGCTGCAGCCCTGAGGCGCGGGGCGGCGCGCCCCGGCAGGCCCCAGCAGGGGCGCTGGGGAACGGCGGCTACTTGAGGTTGCCCGAGAGGAACTGGGCCAGGCGTTCGCTGCGCGGCCGCACCAGCACCTCGCGCGGCACGCCCTGTTCCTCGATCCGGCCCTGGTGCAGGAAGATCACGTGGTTGGACACCTCGCGCGCAAAGCCCATTTCGTGCGTGACCACGACCATGGTACGGCCTTCCTCGGCCAGCAACTTCATCACGCGCAGGACTTCCCCCACCAGCTCGGGGTCGAGCGCACTGGTCGGCTCGTCGAACAGCATCACGGCCGGTTCGACCGCCAGCGCCCGGGCAATGGCCACGCGCTGCTGCTGGCCACCGCTCATGTGGGCGGGGTAGCGGTCTTCCACCCCGCGCAGGCCCACGCGTTCCAGGTACCTGCGCGCCGTTTCCACGGCCTGGTCCTTCGGGATGCCCAGCACGTGCACGGGCGCCTCGATGATGTTCTGCAGCACCGTCATGTGTGACCAGAGGTTGAAGTGCTGGAACACCATGGCCAGTCGCGTGCGCATGCGCTGAAGCTGCTTCACATCGACCGCCTGCAGCTCGCCGTGACGGTCCGGCCGCAGCTGAAGCTCTTCGCCGGCCACCGCGATGCGGCCCTGGTTGGGCTTTTCGAGCAGGTTGATGCAGCGCAGCAGTGTGCTCTTGCCCGAGCCGGAGCTGCCGATCAGGCTGATGACGTCGCCGGCGCGCGCCTGCAGCGACACGCCCTTGAGCACTTCGTTGCCGCCGAAACGCTTGTGGATGTCCTGCACGTCGAGCAGCACGGAGTCGGCGGGGGAGGTGTTGGGATTCATGAAAGAAGATCGGACAGGTCAGGCACCGAGCAGGTTACCGGTTCTAAAGGGCACGGCGCCGGCGATCTTGCCGATTTCGCCGCCTGCGTGGACGTAGCGGTCGCGCACGGTGGCGTAGAGGACGCCGGCCACTTCGGCGCGGATGGGGGTGATGCGGGCGGCACGCTCGGCACTGGGGTCGATCACCTCGGCGACCACGTCGCCAACCGCCAGCTTCGCCCCCGGGCGGGCCAGGAAGACGAGCAGTCCCGGCACCGGAGAGCGCAGTGTCTGCGAGCCGGACAGGGGCGTGGCTTCGCATGGCAGCGGCGGCAGGGCAGGCGAGGGAGTACCCGGGCGCCAGACCTGCCGGTGCGCCAGGAACGCCATGATGGCCTGCGCATCCTGCGCCGCCACCGTGTGGGTCACATCGGTCTCGCCGCGCAACTCGACGGTGGTGCTGTCGCATGCCTGCGGCAGGGCATCGGGCAGACCGGCCTCCAGCATGCGTTCGCGCAGCCGCCACCACAGGCCCGACAGGCGTTCATCGAACGAACCGCCACCGGAATCTCGCGCCAGCAGCACGGCCTGGCAGCCCAGCAGCCGCGCCAGCGGCTCCAGCGAGGGCCAGCAGGGCTCCTCGGTGTACAGGTGCAGCGTGGCTTCGGCATCGCAGTGCAGGTCCAGTACCGCATCCGCATCGTGCGCCAGCCCCAGGTGCTGGCGGCGCAGGCTCTGCAATTCGCTCTCTGGTTGCCAGGCTTGCAGCCAGGCGCCCACCGCTTCGCGCACCAGGGCCACGTTGGCGGCGGCATCCGCGCTCAGGCGATCCTTCACGGCCGGCCATACCGCTGCGGCAAGGTCCGGGTAGTTGCGGTTGAAGTTCTCGGCGGAGGCCAGCTCGAAACGGCCCTGCGGATGGTGGTACAGACGCTGCGCCAGGCCGATGGGGTTGGCCACCGGCACGAGGATGACTTCACCCTGGATCTGGCCGGCCGCATCGGCGGCTTCCAGCAGCGTGCGCAGGTGATGCGCGACGAGCATGCCCGGCAGCTCGCCCGCATGCAGGCTGGCCTGGATGTACACCTTCGGGCGAGCGCCGGCCACGCCGAAGTGGAAAGCCGTCAGCGCTTTGCGGGTGCCCAGGGTGGCACTGAGCAGTTCATGTTCGGTGCGTCGCATGCGGGCTGTGGGCGGTTCCTCAGTGCGGGCGCGGCCTCAGGTGGGCCAGGAAATACCGCTCGGCCAGGCGGAACATGCCCACCAGGGCGAACGTGATGCACAGATAGATGACCGCCGCGAAGATGAATGCCTCGAAGGGCAGATAGTAGTCCGAATAGATGCGGCTGGCAGCGGCCGTGAGGTCCAGCATGGCCGGCACGGCACTGGCCAGGCTGGTGGTGTGGAGCATCTGCACCACCTCGTTGCTGTAGGCGGGCAGGGAGCGGCGCAGTGCGCTGGGCAGCACGATGCGGCGCATGGTCTGCCAGCGGCTCATGCCCATGGCCTGGGCGGCCTCGATTTCGCCGTGCGGGGTTTCGCGGATGGCCCCGGCGATGATCTCGGCCGTGTAGCCGGCCGTGTTCAGGCTGAAGGCCAGCAGGGCGCAGAAAAACGGTTCCTTGAAGTGCGTCCAGGGCCAGACGGTGTCCCAGCGCGCCTGGATCCATTCGAGCTGGCCGATGCCGTAATAGATGAGGTACAGCTGGATCAGCAGCGGTGTGCCGCGGATCACGTAGGTATAGGCACCGGCGATCCAGCGCAGGACCGCGATGCGGCTGGTCAGCGCCAGCGCGAACAGCACCGCAAGCACCGCACCGATGACCAGGCACGACAGCAGAAGGCCCGCCGTGGTGAGCAGGCCTTGCCAATAAAGGGCCAGGTTCTTGGCCTGGAAGATGACGTCCCAGCGCATCTCAGGCCGTCCCGCGGCGCACGCCCAGGCTGTAGCGCCGCTCCAGCCAGCGCAGGGCCAGCAGCAGCACGGAGGTGTACAGCAGGAACAGGCCGGCCGCGAACAGGTAGAACGTGAACGGCTCGCGCGTGGCCGCGCTGGCCTGTTTGGCCAGGTAGGTCATTTCGTGCAGGCCGATCAGGCTGACCAGCGCCGTGGTCTTGATCAGCACCAGCCAGTTGTTGGTGAAGCCGGGCAGGGCATAGCGCACCATCTGGGGCAAGGTGATGCGCATGAAGGTGCGCAGCCGGCCCATCCCGAAGGCCCAGGCCGCTTCCGACTGGCCCTTGGGGATGGCAAGAATGGCGCCCCGGAAGGTTTCCGTCATGTAGGCGCCGTAGATGAAGCCAATGGTCAGCACACCGGCCGCGAACGGGTTGATGTCCACCGTGGCCTTGCTCCCGGCCAACTCCAGCAGGTGGTTGAGCCCGATGGTGCCGCCGTAGAAGATCAGCAGCATCAGCACCAGTTCGGGAACGCCACGCACCACCGTGGTGTAGGCGGTGGCCAGGGCCGCCAGCAGGGGGCGCCCCGACAGCTTGGCCGCGGCCCCCACCAGACCCAGCAGGACAGCTACCGCCAAAGCTGCCAGCGAGACGCCCACCGTCAGCAGGGCGCCTTGCAGGATGGAGGCGTAATAGCCGGACAAAGGCAGCGGTCCCCGACGCGATCAGTCGCCGTAGACGTCGAAGTCGAAGTACTTCTTGGCCACGGTGTCGTACACGCCGTTGGCACGGATCGCGGCAATGGCGGCGTTGAGCTGGTTGCGCAGCTCGTCCTCACCCTTGCGCAGGGCCACACCCATGCCGATGCCGTAGTACTTCGGATCGCTCAGTGCCGGGCCCACGAAGCCGTAGCCCTCGCCATCGGGCTTGCTCAGGAAGCCGCCGGTGACCTCCACCTGGTCAGCCACGGTGCCGTCCAGGCGGCCCGACTTGATGTCCAGATAGACCTGATCCTGCGCCTCGTAGGGCACCACGTTCACGCCAGCCGGCTGGAGCTCGCCCAGCGCGTACTTTTCCTGCGTGCTGCCCTTGAGCACGCCCAGCTTCTTGCCCTTGAGCGAAGCCGGGTCGGTGTACTCGGTGCCGGTCTTGACGACGATGCGGCTGGGCGTGCTGTAGTACTTGTCCGTGAAGTCGATGACCTGCTTGCGCTCATCGGTGATCGACATCGAGCTGATGATCACGTCGTACTTCTTGGCCTGCAGGCCGGGGATCATGCTGTCCCACACCTGCTCGACGTACACGCACTTGCGCTGGATTTCGGCGCACAGGGCCTCGGCAATGTCGACGTCAAAGCCCGTGGGCTTGCCATCGGCCGTCTTGTAGGTGAAGGGCTCGTAGGTCGGGTCGATGGCCACCTTGAGCTCGGCCTGTGCGGCCGGTGCCGGCGCTGCCGCCGGCGCTTCGGCCGCAGGTGCGGGCGGTGCCTCGGTCTTGCCACAACCGGCCAGCGCCACGGCACCCAGCAGGCCAGCCGTCAGAAACAGATGCTTCATGGATAGTGATCCCTCAGTAAAAGTGAACGCTGGAAACCGACCGGTTCCAGACAAGGCATTCATTGTAGGTGGGCATCCGCCTGTATCCGGGTGCACCAAACAGGTGTTTCCCCGGATCACCCGTCATTCTGTGGCAAATGCCATGCCAGGACGAGCAAGAGGGTGCCGGATTGGCTGGCCTGAGCAGTCCGCCCAGAATGCCGCCGATACCGGCGATGCCAATGGTCATGGTTTATTTCTTGTGGCCGTACAGCTTGTAGAGCACCTGAAGGATATCCAGCAGCCTGGGGTCCGCCAGGCTGTAGCAGATGCGTTTTCCTTCGCGGCGGGTATGGACGATGCCTTCGTTGCGAAGCACGCCCAGTTGCTGCGACAGCGTCGGTTGATGGATGCCGAGGGCTTCTTCCAGTTCGCCGACACACATCTCGCCCTGCGACAACTGGTTGAGCAGCAACAGCCGGTCTTCGTTGGCCAGCACTTTCAGGGCGCCAACGGCCTGGCCGGCCGCCTGGCGCAGCGTTTCAGGATCGATGGCGACGTTGTCAGACAAGGGTAGGGCTCCTGGGTTTCGACATTATTATATTAACTCATATAATATAAATTGGTATATCAAACCATGGAGCTCACATGACGTCCAGAACCACCGTCCAGGCGTTTTTTGACGAGCAGACATGGACCGTTTCGTATGTCATCACCGACCAGGACAGCATGCGCGCGGCCATTGTCGACCCGGTCCTGGACTTCGACTTCAAGTCCGGACGCACGAGCGCCGTGCAGGCGGACAGGGTGCTCGACTATGTCCGGGCGCGGGGCCTGACGGTCGAGTGGATCCTGGAGACGCACGCCCATGCCGATCATCTGTCGGCTGCGCGCTATCTGCAGCAGGCCGCTGGCGGCCGCATCGGCATCGGCGCGCACATCAGGGAGGTTCAGTCCACCTTCAAGAAGCTGTACAACCTGGATCGCCAGTTTCTGCCCGATGGCTCGCAGTTCGACCATCTGTTCGAGGATGGGGAGATCTTCCACATCGGCAGGGTCGAGGCACGGGCCCTGCGGGTTCCGGGGCACACGCCCGCGGACATGGCCTATCTGGTGGATGGCGCCGTCTTCGTGGGCGATACGCTCTTCATGCCCGACGTGGGCACGGCGCGTGCCGACTTTCCCGGGGGCGATGCACGCGCGCTGTACCGGTCGATTCGGCGCATCCTGTCGCTGGCACCGGAAACCAGGATGTATGTCTGCCACGACTATCCGCCGGAAAACCGGCCAGCGGCCTGGGAAACGACCGTGGCCGAGCAGCGGGCCAGCAACATCCACGTCCGCGACGGCATCAGCGAAGACGAGTTTGTCCGCATGCGCACGGCGCGTGACGCGACACTGGAAGTGCCAACGCTCATCCTGCCGTCGCTGCAGGTCAACATCCGTGCAGGCCAGCTTCCGCCCGCCGAGGACAATGGCGTGAGCTACCTGAAGATTCCGCTCAACCTGCTGGGCAGATCCGCAACGCCATAAACGCAGGGCGGGTTGGGCGCAAGTGGCAGCCCTCTCCGGGTTGAGGCCTACTTCTTCTCGGGCCGCAACCAGACGTCGGACAGCTCCATCTTGAGGAAGTTGGATGGCATGTCCGGCACGCCGCCCACCTCGTTCGAAATGACCCGTGTCCAGTTCTGCCAGAACAGGGGCATGACGTAGGCCTGATTCAGGACATACGACTCCAGCTCGTGCACCCTGGCACGTCGCTTCACGGGATCCACTTCACGCATCTGCGCTTCATAGAGCGCATCCAGTTGTTCGTCGTTGGCGCGGGTCGTATTGCTCGGGTTGTTCTTGTACGAGGTGAGCATGGAGAACTGAACCGTGGGGTCGTCGACATACTCAGGAGGTGCCTCGGTGGTGAGATCGAACTCGCCCGACAGGCGCCGTGCGTACCACTGAGGGTTGTCCACGACCTGATGGTCCACCGTCACGCCGATCTGTCGCAACTGGTCGGCCACGTAAACGCCCAGGAAGCTGTAACCCTGCCCGTTGACCAGTGAGAGTTTGAGGTTGGGATGACCGGCTTCGGCCAGCAGCCGCCGCGCCTCGGCACGTGCCTCGGCCATGTTGCGGCCGAAACCCAGTTCTTTTTCCAGCTCTGCGGTGCTGCGTGCGAAGGTTGACCCCGGCCGCACCATGCCGCCGACCACATTGATCCCCGTCAGTCCGGCCATCGCCTTGGAGCCATTCCAGCGGTCCAGTGCCAGGGTCAGGGCACGCCGTACCCGCACGTCATTGAGCGGTGGGCGCGTCGTGTTGAAGGCCACCCAGATGCGCACCGGGGTGACATTGTTCTGGCCAACCACTTTCACGGTGTCCCCGCGCGCGGCCTTGATCCGCTCCACCTCGGACACCGTCAGCGCGCGCAGGCTGTAGTGGACCTGGCCCGACATGGAGGCGTTGATGGCCGCCGGCGATGAAACCGTGAGCGCCCGAAAGCCATCGAGATAGGGCTTGCCGGGCTCGAAGTAGTCGTCGAACCGGGTACCCACCCATTCGGTTCCAGAGACATGGCGCTCCAGTTTGAAGGGGCCGGAACCCATCACCTTCTTGGTCGGGTAGCTGGGGTCCGAGGCCAGCAGCTTGGCCGAGTAGATGCAGGCGTAGGGCATGGCCAGCTGCTGCAGCATGGCGGCGTTGGGCTTGCTCAGGCGCACCACAAGGGTCTGAGCGTCCGGGGTGTCGATGGCTTCGACGTCGTCGAACATGGCCTTGCGCAGCGAGACCACGCCGGGCGGCGGGTTGCGCAACCGGTCAAGGCTGACCTTGACATCGGTGGAAGTCAGCGGAGAGCCATCGTGGAACTTCACGTTCGGGTGCAGCTTGAACGTCAGCGTCAGTCCGTCGGGCGATACCGTCCAGCTCTTGGCAAGTTCGCCTTTCACCTCGGGATAGCGCTCGGCATCGACCCTCAGCAACAGCGAGTAGTGCGGTGATATGCGAAACAGCGCCGAGGGTCCTGCGGCCGCGCAATCGAACGATGGAGGATCCGGAAAGTGCACGGGAATCACCAGGGTTCCACCCCTGACCGGCTGCTCGGATTGAGCCAGCGCCGGGCTGCTGGCCATACCTGCCACCCACATGGCGAGAAGGGCGTGAGAGATTTTCATGAGTCACTTTCCTGAGCTGGCGATGGAACGGAAGGAAGCCACGGCACCGTGCGAGCGACGGAATCGTGGCAGCCCTGGTGTCACGCGGGTTCCATTGTTTGGTCTCGCCAAAAATGAAACGCCACCTAGTATGAAAGTGGATGAAAGCCAATTCATCGCATAGAAAACGAAAAGACAATTTGGCGCCCCAGCGGGTGCGCCAGCAGAGGGCCATTCGGATGGTCTGCGGTGTTCGGTCGGTGGCGGCGTATCGCTCGAGCTTTTCACACATCCTTCGGACATGCGTTATTTACTTAACATAATATACATTGTGGAATATCCAAATGACATCCAGACTGCGGCAGCGCAAGTGCGCCAGCAACCCGCACCCTGCATGGAATCAGGCCTGCGCTTCCAGGTGCTGTGTACCGGTCAGAGGACCGTGCATGAAAAAAGCCCGGCCACCTTTTCAGGTGGACCGGGCTTTTGGCCGCGGCAGCGAGTGCCGAGGCGCGTTCAGTCCTCGACGAAGGCTTCTTCGCGTTTTTTCTTGATGGAAGGCATCACCACGATGACCAGCAACAGGGTGGCAACCGCCAGCAGGCCCGCCGAGATCGGACGCGTGACGAAGACCGCCCA
>NZ_JAQVEJ010000224.1 GCF_028698005.1 Hydrogenophaga sp. | reverse complement strand
CAGCGACCCGCGCAGCGGCGGAGCGTGGGGGCCTTTTCATGACTTTCGGCCGCCTCGACAAGCCGACCGGTCACCGGCCCATGAGCGACATCAATGTGACGCCGATGGTCGACGTCATGCTGGTGTTGCTGGTGATTTTCATCATTGCGGCTCCCCTGATGGCGAGCCGGATCGAGGTCGACCTGCCGAAGGAAGAGGCGCCGGTGCGATCGGACACGATCGAGCGCGAGCCTCATGTGCAGCTCGGGCTGGACGCCGAAGGCCGGGTCTGGTGGGACGACGAGCCGGTGGCCGATGGGGCGCTGGAGCAGCGGCTGCGCCAGGCCGCGCTCGATGACCAGGCGACCGAGGTCTGGCTGCAGGCCGACCAGCATGTGCCGCATGGCCGTGTGTTGGCGATCATGGCGATGGCGCAGCGCGCAGGTCTTTCGCGCATCGGCTTTGTCACCGACGAGGCCGCCGGCGCCGATGCGCCGGGCCCCGCCGTCCGCTGAGCGACCCGGTTCGACCTCATGTCGGGTTGACGGTGCTCGCTCGCAACACTTGGGGCGTCTGCCTTGTCGCGGCCGGAAACGCTGTGCTATAAAACTTTGTTATATAAGGGCCGCCGGTGTGGCCCGAACCGACCGGGTGCCGCACCCGACAACAAGGAGAATCGAGGATGAAGCAGGGATTCCACCGGGTGGGTCGCCGTACGATGGGCCGGGTTGCCCTGGCAGGCATGCTGGGCGTGGGCCTGGCGTTGGCCGGCTGCGGAGGAAATGAGGACGAGGACCAGACCAAGGCCGACAAGCGGGGCGTGTCGACGCTGCGTTTTGCCTACGACCACCTGACCGCCGGGATGCACTCGGGGGACGTGGTGAGCCTGGTGGGCCAGCACCCCCAGCAGCAGTACTGGGTGAAGATCGATGCGCGTACCAGCCTGCTGGAGAACGGCTGGTCGGACTACTCCTTTGGTGGTCAGGAAAACCTGCGTGTGCGTTTCACGGTGGATGGCCTGATCGCTTATGCGCAGTACATCCAGCAGGGTGACCAGGTGGTTAACATCCAGCAATTGTTCTAGGCGGGTGCGCAGGCCCTAAAATCCGTCTGCTGTGACCAGGCCGCTGGCCCGTGAGGGCCGGCGGCCTTTTCCTATTTCTGACTCTTTGCCGCGGGCCCCGCGGTCCGGTGATCCATGCAAGAAAAATACGCCCACCAGGCGGTCGAGCGCGCCGCGCACGACCACTGGACTGCCTCCGATGCCTATCGCGTGACGGAAGATGCCAGCCGGCAGAAGTTCTACGCATGCTCGATGCTGCCTTACCCCTCGGGCAAGCTGCACATGGGCCACGTGCGCAACTACACGATCAACGACATGTTGACGCGCTACCTGCGCATGAACGGCTACAACGTGCTCATGCCCATGGGCTGGGACGCCTTCGGCCTGCCGGCCGAGAACGCGGCGCTCAAGAACGGTGTGCCGCCGGCCCGGTGGACGTACGACAACATCGCCTACATGAAACGGCAGATGCAGGCCATGGGCCTGGCCATCGACTGGAGCCGTGAGGTGGCCACCTGTGATCCCGGCTACTACAAGTGGAACCAGTGGCTGTTCCTGAAGATGCTCGAAAAGGGCATCGCCTACCGCAAGACCCAGGTCGTCAACTGGGATCCGGTGGACCAGACCGTGCTGGCCAACGAGCAGGTCATCGACGGCCGCGGCTGGCGTACCGGGGCGATCGTGGAAAAGCGCGAGATCCCCGGCTACTACCTCAAGATCACCGACTACGCCGACGAGCTGCTGCAGCACGTGCAGGTGGGCAACGAGAAGGCCACGCTGACCGGCTGGCCCGACAAGGTGCGCCTGATGCAGGAGAACTGGATCGGCAAGAGCGAGGGGGTGCGCTTTGCCTTCACGCACGACATCCGGGATGCGCAGGGCCAGCTGATCCAGGACGGCCGGCTGTTCGTCTTCACGACGCGCGCCGACACCATCATGGGTGTGACCTTCTGTGCCGTGGCGCCCGAGCACCCGCTGGCCCAGCATGCCGCGGCCACCAACGCCACGCTCGCCGCCTTCATCGAGGAATGCAAGAAGGGCGGCACGACCGAGGCCGAGCTGGCGCTCAAGGAAAAGGAAGGCCTGCCCACGGGCCTGTTCGTCACCCATCCGCTGACCGGCGAGCAGGTCGAGGTCTGGGTCGGCAACTACGTGCTCATGAGCTACGGCGACGGTGCCGTGATGGGCGTGCCCGCGCACGACGAGCGCGACTTCGCGTTCGCGAAGAAGTACGGTCTGCCGATCAGGCAGGTTGTCGCGGTCGAGGGCGAGACTTTCTCGACCGACGCCTGGGCCGAGTGGTACGCCGACAAGCAGCGCGGCCGTTGCGTGCAGTCGGGCGTGCTCGACGGGCTCGGCCACAAGGCGGCGGTCGACAAGGTGGCCGAATTGCTGGCGGCCCAGGGCCTGGGCGAGAAGAAGACCACCTTCCGCCTGCGCGACTGGGGCGTCAGCCGCCAGCGCTACTGGGGCACGCCGATCCCGATCATCCACTGCGAGGACTGTGGCGCCGTGCCGGTGCCCGAGAAGGACCTGCCGGTGCGCCTGCCCGAAGATCTCGTGCCCGATGGCAGCGGCAACCCGCTGAACAAGTGCGAGGCCTTCCTGAAGGTGGACTGCCCCTGCTGCGGCAAGCCGGCGCGGCGCGAGACCGACACGATGGACACCTTCGTGGACTCGTCGTGGTACTTCATGCGCTACTGCGATCCCGCCAATGCCGAGAAGATGGTGGCCGAGGGCGCCCAGTACTGGATGCCGATGGACCAGTACATCGGCGGCATCGAGCACGCCATCCTGCACCTGCTGTATGCGCGCTTCTGGACCAAGGTGATGCGCGACCTGGGGCTGGTGAAAGTGGACGAACCTTTCACCCGCCTGCTCACGCAGGGCATGGTGCTCAACCACATCTACAGCCGCCGCACCGACAAGGGCGGCAAGGAATACTTCTGGCCGCACGACGTCGAGCACGTGCTGGACGAGGGTGGCAAGATCGTGGGCGCGCGCCTGAAGAACGCCGTGGGTGATCTGCCCGTGGGCACGCCGATCGACTACGAGGGCGTGGGCACGATGTCCAAGTCCAAGAACAACGGTGTCGATCCGCAGGACCTGATCGAGAAGTACGGTGCCGACACCGCGCGCCTGTACACCATGTTCACGGCGCCGCCGGAGGCCACGCTGGAGTGGAACGACGCCGCGGTGGAGGGCAGCTACCGCTTCTTGCGCCGCGTCTGGGGTTTCGGCCACAAGCTCAGCGCCATCGGCGGCCTGGGCGTGCTGGCGGCCGGCGTGTCCGGGCAGAACCTGTCCAGGGCGGCCAAGGCGCTGCGCCTGGAGATCCACACGGTGCTCAGGCAGGTGGACTACGACTACCAGCGCATGCAGTACAACACGGTGGTCTCGGGCGCGATGAAGATGCTCAACGCGCTGGAGGACTTCAAGGCCGAGGCCGGTAGCGAGGCCGACC
>NZ_JAQVEJ010000223.1 GCF_028698005.1 Hydrogenophaga sp. | reverse complement strand
ACGGCCATGCGCTGGAACGGGCTGTAGTTGTCGGCGACGATGGCCGTGGTCCAGCGACGGTGTCCCACCATGTGCGCCAACACGGCGCGGTAGCGATCGATGCCGCTGATGCCGTTGCTGCTGTCGAACACATCGGGCACGCGCATGCCCAGCTTGTCGTAATACGGTACGGGCTTGCGCAGCTCGTCGAAGGCGGTGGAATACGGCACCAGTTGTTCGGCATCCTGCCACAGCCCGCGCATGTACAAATCCAGCCGGCGCTCCACATCGGCGAACAGCACGCCGTGGCGCTCGCGCTGCAACACCGCCCGGCTGTCGGCCGACTTCAGCGCGAAGTACTCCTCCTGCCGCTCGGGATGCTTGCCGTAGTTGCGGATGCCGTACTCCACCCAGTTGCGCACGCCCGCCATGGACAGCTGCGCGAACAGGAACGGCGCCTGCTGGAAGAAATGCGGCAGGCCCGGGCTGGGAAAGGTGGTGTGATGGCCGTGGATGGAACCGGTAGTGCGCTGCATCAGTTCCAGCGCAATGTCGAGATAATGATGCAACTGTTCCAGCGAGTGCTGCCGGCGCGCCACCGGGGCCAGGGTTTGCAGGAAGGGCGCAATGGCCTTGCCGTTGGGCGACTTCTGCATCGCCTGGATGGTCTGCATCACCGCCGGCAATGCGTCCTCGCCCAGGGCCTGTGCCACCGACGGCCACTCCTCCATGAAGGCCAGGATCGGTTCGACGCCACGACCCAGCCGGCCGATGGTGCCGGCGGCATCGAGATAGGCGGACAGGCCGTCGCGGCTCAGCACCGCCAGCGCTTCCACCATGCAGTCCTCGAACACCTCGCGCACCTGCGGGAAGCCGCTGTTCAGCTGCTTCCAGTAGGCCTTCATCAAGGGATGTTCGTATGCGGTTTCGGTCATGGCGTACATCCAGGAATTAAACGCAAAGACGCAAAGTACGCAAAGGGCGCAAAGATTTTCGGTAGGAGCTGCTCTGCCGCGACGGGCGCGTCGCCACACCCACGCACCTAATCGCGCTCCTAGGGATTTTCACGCAGATTTACCTTTGCGCCCTTTGCGTTGAAAGCTTTTTACTTTGACTTTCACCTTACGCGAAGGTCGCGTCGATGGCGTGATCCAGCGTCTCGCGGATGTCGGCATCGTCGGTGATGGGCCGTACCAGCGCCATGCGGCAGGCGTCGCGCGGCGCCACGCCGTCCTTGATCAGGGTGGCCGCGTAAACCAGCAGGCGGGTGGAGATGCCTTCGTCCAGGCCGTGGCCCTTCAGGTTGCGGGCGGCTTGGCCGATCTTCACCAGCTTGCCGGCAACGGCCTCATCCAGTCCGCTTTCCTTGGCCAGGATGCTGGTCTCCAGCTCGGCCTCCGGATAGTCGAATTCGAAGGCGGTGAAACGCTGCTTGGTGGACTGCTTGAGGTCCTTCATCAGCGACTGGTAACCGGGATTGTAGGAAATCACCAGTTGGAAGTCGGGGTGGGCCTCGATGAGCTCGCCCTTCTTGTCCAGCGGCAGGGTGCGGCGATGGTCGGTGAGCGGATGGATCACCACGGTGGTGTCCTGGCGTGCCTCCACCACTTCGTCCAGATAGCAGATGGCGCCGATGCGCGCGGCGGTGGTGAGCGGGCCGTCGAGCCAGCGCGTGCCGCCGGCCTCCAGCAGGTAACGGCCCACCAGATCGGAGGCGGTCATGTCCTCGTTGCAGGCCACGGTGATCAGCGGCTTGCCCAGCTTCCAGGCCATGTATTCGATGAAACGCGACTTGCCGCAGCCGGTCGGCCCCTTGACCATCACCGGCAGGCGGTTGCGGTAGGCCGCCTCGTACAGGGCGACTTCATTGCCCTGCTGCTGATAGAAGGGTTCCTGGCGAACCTTGAACTGTTCTTTGTCGCTCATGACATTCTCCTGTGCAAATCTGCATGCCGCCGAACCCGTGGTGCGGTGTTCGCTGGCATGCACTCTGCCTTGTCCATATTACGCGCGGGTCTGTAGCGCAGGAAGAAAAACGCCCCCATGAAGGGGGCGTTCTCCTTTTTCAGCTTGGGAGGCGACGTACAGAAGCCTGCTCCGGGGTCGCATCCCCGCAAGCGGGGCCCCTGCTCCGCCCTCCGCAGGGCGGCTATCGCAGAGGCGACGGCAAGTGAGTTGCTTGGACTCGCCGCCTTAGCCTGCTCCGGGGTCGCATCCCCGCAAGCGGGGCCCCTGCTCCGCCCTCCGCAGTCTTACTTGTGCACGCCCAGCTTTTCGCGCCAGCCCGGGAAGATCTTGTCGGCATCCTTCGGGAACGACTCGAAGGCGCGGGCGAACTCCTTGTGCTCCTTGGCCCACTCGATCGGGTCGGCCTTGGCCTTCCAGCACTCGTAGGCCTGACGCAGGGAGATGGCGCCGGCGGCCGGGGAGTCGATGTGGCCGTAGGAGCCGCCACCGGCGGTGTTGATCACGTTGCCGTGGCCCAGGTTCTCGAAGAAGCCGGGCAGGCGCAGGGCGTTCATGCCGCCGGAGATGATCGGGGTGGTCGGCTTCATGCCGTACCACTTCTGGAAGTAGACCGGGCCCTGGCACTCGTCGCGCTCGATCATGTAGGCGATGATCTTGTCGTCGCCTTCGCCTTCCATCTTGCCGTAGCCCATGGTGCCGACGTGGATACCGGAAGCACCCTGCAGACGGCTCATCTTGGCCAGCACGAAGGCGGTGTAACCGCGCTTGGAGCTGGGGGAGGTCACGGCGCCGTGACCGGCACGGTGGTAGTGCAGGTACTGGTTGGGGTACTGACGGCGGGCGGTGGTCACCATGCCGGGGCCGCCGACGTAACCGTCAACCAGGAAGGCCAGCTTGTCGGCGTCGGGACCGAACACTTCCAGTGCGAAGTCGGCGCGGGCGCACATTTCGTAGTGGTCGTCAGCGGTGATGTTCATGGAGAACAGCTTGGCCTGACCGGTTTCGTCCTGGGCGCGCTTCATGGCGTCGTACACCAGGGGCAGGGTCTTCTTGATCGGGGCGAACACCTGGTTGCCTTGCGGCTCGTCGTTCTTGATGAAGTCGCCACCCAGCCAGAACTGGTAGGCGGCCTTGGCGAACGGCTCCGGACGCAGGCCCAGCTTCGGCTTGATGATGGTGCCGGAGATGTAACCACCATCGACCACCGGACGTCCGAGAATGCGCCACAGGTTGGAGATGTCGGTGGCCGGGCCGTCGAACATCTGGATCACGCGCTCGGGGACGTAGAAGTCGACCATCTTGGCGTGTTCGATGTCGCCCATGCCCTGGTTGTTGCCGATGGTCAGGGTCAGGAAGGACACCAGCATGAAGCGGCCATCGATGACGTTGCGGTCGAACAGCTCCAGCGGATAGGCGATGCGCATATCCTCGGTGGCTTCGTCGATGTAGTAGACCAGGGCGTCAACGCCCTTGGTGAATTCGTCGGTGGTGGAAACTTCCACGTTGGTGCCGGTGGAGGACTCGGCGGCGAAGTGAGCGGCCGCTTCCAGGTAACCGTAGCCGGACTTCGGCTTCATCTTGTAGG
>NZ_JAQVEJ010000222.1 GCF_028698005.1 Hydrogenophaga sp. | reverse complement strand
AAGCCCAGCCCCTTGCTCGCGCCACCCACCAGCGCCCATTTGCCCTTGATGCCCAGATCCATAGGTTCAACCTTCTATGTCCGACCCGTTCGGGTCACCAGAAAAACCCCCACCATCACCAGCACCGTACCGGCAACGATCCAGCCGGTAAAGGGTTCGCCCAGCAGCAGGACGCCCATGGCGATGGTGGACATGGGGCCGATCATGCCAGTTTGTGCCGTCAGGCCCGGGCCGACGCGCTCCACCGCCATCATCACCATGATCACCGGTGCGAAGGTGCAGACCGTGGCATTGAGGATGGACAGCCAGATCACCTCGGGTGCCACCAGGGCGGCCGACAGCGGTCGCAGCAGCACGAACTGCAGCAGGCACAGCACGCAGGCCACGCTGGTGGCCAGGCTGACCAGGCGCATGGAGCCCAGGCGCTTGACCATCTCGCCGCTGAACACCAGATAGATCGCATAGCTGGCGGCGCTGCCGAACACCAGCAGCGCGCCCAGCGCGGCCTCGCTCCCCAGCCCCGACAGCGCCTCGTGCCCGAACACCAGCAACACGCCCCCGTAGCTCACGGCCATGGCCAGGCTCTGCCGCAGGCCGATGCGCCGGCGGTACAGCAACCAGCCCAGGATGAGCACCAGCGTCGGGTTGAGGTAGAGGATCAGACGCTCCAGGCTGGCGCTGATGTACTGCAGGCCCCAGAAATCCAGGAAGCTGGCCAGGTAGTAACCGGTGAGGCCCAGGCCGGCGATGCCCAGCCAGTCACGTCGCGTCAGCGTCGCCGCATCCCGCGCCTGGCGATGCGACCACCAGGCCAGACCCAGGAACAGTGGCAGCGCAAACAGCATGCGGTACATGATGAGCGTGACCGCATCGACACCATAGCGGTAAGCCAGCTTGACGATGATGGCCTTGCCCGAGAACGCGATGGAGCCGGCGCCGGCCAGCAGCAGGCCGCTGGCCAGGTGGGGGGCGTGGCGGGCAGGAGAAACCGCGGAGGTGGACGAAGACATCCGGCAGATTATCGGATGCCGGCGCCACCTCTGCAGCGCGGCGGGTGGATCACCTCAAACCGGCTTCGTCAACCACGCGGAACACCCGGCCCTGGCGATCGGCCGCCTCGATCAGCCCCTCGCGGATGAAGGCATTGAGCGTCCGGCTGACGGTCTCCAGTTTCAGATCGAGCATCGCGCCCATGTCCTCGCGCGAAAACAGCGTCGATACCGTCTGGTCATGCGCCGAGCGCATCTTGAGAATGAGGCCGGCCACCCGCTGACGCGCATTGCCAAAGTTCAGGTTGGCCAGCCAGTCGTCGGCCTCGCGCAGGCTGTGGTGCCATTTCTGCAGCAGGCGCTGGTGCAGGCGCGGCGTTTCGCGGTCCAGGCGCTGGATCACCTGCAACGGAATGCGGCAGGCCTTGACGGCCGTCAAGGCGATGGCGTCGGACTCGTAGACCGGCCCCATCAGGGCTTCGAGCCCGATGATGTCGCCCGGGCGCAGCACGCGCACGATGCGCTGGCGTCCGTCCACCGTATTGCGCACCAGCTTGACCATGCCGGAGCGCAGCGAGTACAGCGAGGTCGCCGTCTCGCCCAGGCGCACCAGCGACCGACCGGCCTGGAACTCCAGGTCGTCGATGGGGGCGTGGATGAGGTTGAAATCCTCATCGTGCAGGTCCGCGAACAGGACCATGTCGCGGATGCCGCAACGGCGGCAATCGGCGGTGCCCCGCCAGGCGGATTCGTGCTTGATCGAAGTCATGGCAAAAGCGGCGCGTATGGCGCACCGGCCAACTATAGCCCGCATGACCGCCATACGGGTTTGACATAAATCATTGAACCGGCGGTGTGCAGGCCAGCACCTCTTCCAGCGTGGTCAACCCCTCGGAAACGCGCGCCGCCCCCGCCAGGCGCAGGGGGCGCATGCCGTCGGCCACCGCCTGGCGGCTCAACTGGTCGATGCGGGGCGCATGGCTGACCTGTTCCTTGAACGCCTCGGTCACCGTCAGCAGCTCGTACAGGCCCATGCGGCCCTTGAAGCCGGTCATGCGGCAGTCCACGCAGCCCACAGGCTGGTAAGGGCGGTAGGCACCATTGACCTGCCAGGGTTTGACCAGCTCGGCCAGCGCCTCGCGCGAGGCACCCAGCCGATCGTCGGCCACGCGCACGCGGCAGGCGGGGCACAGGGTACGCACCAGGCGCTGGGCCAGCACGCCCAGCACGGTGGCATTGATGAGGTAGGGCGGAATACCCAGCTCCATCAGGCGCATCACGGCCGAAGGTGCATCGTTCGTGTGCAGGGTGCTGAACACCAGGTGCCCGGTCAGCGCGGCCTGCACGACCATCTCGGCAGTGGCCAGGTCACGGATCTCGCCGACCATGATGATGTCCGGATCCTGGCGCATCAGCGACCGCAGGCCGGCGGCGAAATCCAGATCCAGATGCGGCTGCACCTGCGTCTGGTTGAAAGCCGGCTCGATCATTTCGATCGGGTCCTCGATGGTGCTGACATTGACCTCTTCCGTGGCCAGCCGCTTGAGCGTGGCGTACAGCGTGGTCGTCTTGCCCGAGCCGGTG
Source organism: Hydrogenophaga sp. (assembly GCF_028698005.1). Taxonomy (GTDB): domain Bacteria; phylum Pseudomonadota; class Gammaproteobacteria; order Burkholderiales; family Burkholderiaceae_C; genus Hydrogenophaga. The sequence goes on along the minus strand of NZ_JAQVEJ010000222.1, from coordinate 977 downwards.
GGGCCGGTGACCAGGATGACCCCGTGCGGGCGGCGCGTGAGGGCCTCCCAGCGCTGGGCGTCATGTGCCGAGAACCCGAGCGCACCAAGATCCTTGACCGTGGTGTCCGGGTCGAAGATCCGCATCACCAGCTTTTCGCCGAAAGCGGTCGGCAGGGTCGACAACCGCATCTCGACCTCTTCGCCCTTGCCCTGTCCCGAGGGCCGCAGCGTCTTGATGCGCCCGTCCTGCGGCCGGCGGCGCTCGACCACGTCCATGCGGCCCAGCAGCTTGACGCGCGCGATCATGGCGTTCATCACGCCGATGGGCAACTGGTAGACCGGGTGCAGCACGCCATCGATGCGGAAGCGGATCACACCCTGTTCGCGCCGGGGCTCCAGGTGGATGTCGCTGGCACGCTGGTCGAAGGCGTACTGCCACAGCCAGTCGACCACCTGCACCACGCCCTGGTCGTTGGCATCGAGCTGGCGGTTGGTCTTGCCCAGTTCCACCAGTTGTTCGAAGCTGGCCAGGCTGCTCTGGTTGCCGGTCTTGACGGCCGCGCGCACCGATTTGGCCAGCGCGAAGAACTCGGCCGTGTAACGGGCGATTTCCTGCGGATCGGCCAGGGCCAGGCGCACCGAGCGCCGGGTCTGACGCTCGATCTCGGGCACCCAGTCACGCACGAACGGCTCGGCCGTGGCCACCACCACCTCGCTGGTACCAACCTGCACCGGCAGCACGCGATGGCGCTCGGCATAGGCGGCGCTCATCACATCGGCCACCTTGGCGACGTCCACCTTGAGCGGATCGATGCGCACGTAGGCCAGCCCGGTACGCGCCGCCAGCCACTGGGTCAGGTCGTCCGCGCCGAGCAGCTTGCCGTCGGCCTGGCGCGGCACGCCGAGCAGGGACAGGCGCTGGATCGGGTGCTGCGCGCTCTCGGCCGATGCCATGCGCGCGCCCGTGCGCTCGGCCACCTCGGGCGAGATCACACC
>NZ_JAQVEJ010000221.1 GCF_028698005.1 Hydrogenophaga sp. | reverse complement strand
CCCCGGCACACCCGTTTTCCCCGGTCCGCTGGCGACAGCGCGGCCCAATCAACTTTTCGACAAGCAGACCATGGACAAGAGCTACGAACCCCATTCCATCGAGCAGCGCTGGTACCAGACCTGGGAAGAGCAGGGCTACTTCGCCCCCGCCAGCGACACGGGCGCCAACGCCGATGCCTACTGCATCATGATCCCGCCGCCCAACGTCACCGGCTCGCTGCACATGGGGCATGCCTTCCAGGACACCATCATGGATGCCCTGATCCGCTACAACCGCATGGCCGGCAAGAACACCCTGTGGCAGCCGGGCACCGACCACGCCGGCATCGCCACCCAGATGGTGGTGGAGCGCCGCCTGCTGGCCCAGGGCAAGACCCGCCACGACCTCGGGCGCGAGAACTTCCTCGACGAGGTATGGAAGTGGAAAGGCGAGTCCGGCGGCACCATCACCCGCCAGCTGCGCCGCATGGGCGCCTCGCCGGACTGGTCGAAAGAGCGCTTCACCATGGACGAGGGGCTCAACGATGCGGTGAAAGAGGTGTTCGTGCGCCTGTACAGCGAGGGCCTCATCTACCGCGGCAAGCGCCTGGTCAACTGGGACCCGGTGCTGCACACCGCCGTGTCCGACCTGGAGGTGATCTCGGAAGAGGAAAACGGCTACATGTGGCACTTCCGCTATCCGCTGTCCGACGGCAGCGGCCACCTGGTGGTCGCCACCACCCGTCCCGAAACCATGCTGGGCGACAGCGCGGTGGCGGTGAACCCGGAAGATGAGCGCTACAAGCATCTGGTCGGCAAGACAATCACCCTGCCGCTGGTGGGGCGCGAGATCCCCATCATCGCCGACGACTACGTCGATGCCGAATTCGGCACCGGCTGCGTCAAGATCACCCCGGCCCACGACTTCAACGACTACGCCGTGGGCCAGCGCCACAACCTGCCGCAGATCAACGTCTTCACCATCGACGCAAAGATCAACGACAACGCGCCGGAGCAGTACCGCGGCCTCGATCGCTACGAGGCGCGCGATCAGATCGTGCGCGACCTCAAGGAGCTGGAACTGGTCGAGAAGATCGACGACCACAAGCTGATGGTGCCGCGCGGCGACCGCTCGCACTCGGTCATCGAGCCGCTGCTCACCGACCAGTGGTACGTGAAGGTCGCGCCGCTCGCCGACGAGGCGATCAAGGTGGTGGAGGACGGCCGTATCCGCTTCGTGCCCGACAATTGGAAGAACACCTACTTCGACTGGATGCACAAGATCGAGGACTGGTGCATCTCCCGCCAGATCTGGTGGGGCCACCGCATCCCCGCCTGGTATGACGAGCAGGGCAATGTGTATGTGGGGCGCAGCGAGGCCGAGGTGCGCGAGCAGCACAAGCTGGGCTTCGATATCGCGCTGCGCCAGGACGAGGACGTGCTCGACACCTGGTTCTCCTCCGCCCTGTGGCCGTTCTCGACGCTGGGCTGGCCGCAGCAGACCGCGGCGCTGAAGACCTTCTACCCCACCTCGGTACTGGTCACCGGCTTCGACATCATCTTCTTCTGGGTCGCCCGCATGATCATGATGGGCCTGAAGTTCATGGGCGACGTGCCGTTCCGCGAGGTCTACATCCACGGCCTGGTGCGCGACGCCCACGGCCAGAAGATGTCCAAGTCCAAGGGCAACGTGCTCGACCCGATTGATCTCATCGACGGCATCGATCTGGAGACCCTGGTGCAGAAACGCACCACCGGCCTGATGCAGCCGGAGATGGCCAAGAAGATCGAGAAGCAGACCCGCGCCGAGTTCCCCGACGGCATCAAGCCCTACGGCACCGATGCCCTGCGCTTCACCTTCGCCGCCCTCGCCTCCACCGGCCGCGACATCAACTTCGATACCGGCCGCATCGAGGGCTACCGCAACTTCTGCAACAAGCTGTGGAACGCCGCACGCTACGTGCTGATGAACACGGAAGGCAAGGACTGCGGCCAGGATGTGGGTCGGACTTCAGTCCGACACGACGGCGTCGGGCTGAAGCCCGACCCACAATTGGAGCTGTCCCTGGCCGATCGCTGGATCCTGTCGCGCCTGCAACGCACGGTGGCCACCGTCAACGAGGCCATCGCCGGTTACCGCTTCGACCACGCCGCCCAGGCCATCTACGACTTCACCTGGAACGAGTACTGCGACTGGTATCTGGAATTGTCCAAGCCGGTGCTCACCAGCGGCGACGCCTCTGAGGCGCAGGAACGCGGCACCCGCCAGACCCTGGTGCGCGTGCTGGAGACGCTGCTGCGCCTGGCCCATCCGATCATGCCCTACATCACCGAGGAGATCTGGCAGCGCGTCGCGCCGCTGGCCGGAACTCTCCCCTCTCCCTCAGGGAGAGGGGCCGGGGGTGAGGGGAGTGATGCGCCTTTGGCAACGATCATGCGCCAGCCTTACCCGCAGGCCGGCGATATCGCCCTGGATGCCGCGGCCGAAGTGGAAATGCAGTGGGTGATGGACTTCATCGTCGGCGTGCGCAAGATCCGCTCCGGCATGAACATCGCCCCGAGCAAGCCCCTGCCTGTGCTGCTGCAGAACGGCTCCGCCGAGGACCAGAACCGCCTGGAACGCAACGCCCTGTTCCTGCAACGCCTGGCGCGCACCGAATCCATCACCTGGCTTAACGCCGGCGACAACGCGCCCGAATCCGCCACCTCCCTGGTGGGCGAGATGCAGCTGCTGGTGCCCATGGCCGGCCTCATCGACAAGGAAGCGGAGCTGGCACGTCTGGCCCGCGAGATGGGCAAGCTGGAGAAGGACATCGAGCGCATGCAGGCCAAGTTGTCCAACGAGGCCTTCACCGCCAAGGCCCCGGCCGAGCTGGTGGAGAAGGAGCGCACGCGCCTGGCCGAGGTGCAAACGGCGCTGGCGCAACTGAGCGAGCAACAAGCACGCATCGCCCGTCTATAATCTCCCGCCAATGTGTGGGGCCCGATTCATCGGCCGATGACGTCGGATAGCTCGTGCTGTCGTCCGACATCGCCGGGCTCCCACCAATCAGGCCGCACCGCTCATTTGCCACCGCCGTCCGTTTGCGGCACGATTTGCATTCGAATCGTGCCGTTGCACGGCACTTTTCCAGCCCATCCGGGTCAACAGTCTTTGTTGACCAGAGGGCGGAGGAGACATGGCGGATTTGATCGAATGGCAATCCCATCTCAACCTCGGCATTGCGCCGCTGGATTACCAGCATCGTGAGCTGGCGGACATGCTCAATCTGCTGGTCAACGCGCGGGCCGATCCCGGCCAGGATCACGCCGCCCTGTTGCAGCGCATCCACCGTCACGCCCGCGCCCACTTTCTCTATGAAGAAAAACTGATGCTGTCCAGCGGTTTCCCGGACCACATCAGCCACCAGCGCGAGCACACCATGCTGCTTGCCGAACTGAAGTCCCTCACCAGCGCCATCGTCGCCGGCCGGGTTCCGCTCGATCATGAGCTGATGTCATCCCTGCGCCACTGGTTCATCGCCCACCTCGTCACCAGCGACCGCGCATTTGCCACACACTTTGTGAAAATTG
>NZ_JAQVEJ010000061.1 GCF_028698005.1 Hydrogenophaga sp. | reverse complement strand
TGTGACGCCCCTTCTCGTTGCGCGCCATGACGGCGGCAAAGCCCGCCTGGTGCGCCGGCCCCACGTGACGCATCACCTGCCGCGCGATGTTGACCTGCGCCCCGGGGAACCACTGCGCGCCGGGCATCACGTTGCGCGCCAGCACCGCGGTGTGCGGCGTGGGGGACTCGATGTCGAAGTAGTCCCAGATGCTTTGCCAATAGGCGTCCAGATCGGTCACCGACCAGCGCCACAGGGCGTCGTAGCTGTCAAAGACCAGTCCCCGTTCGCGGGCCAGCCAGTCCTGGTAGTGGCGGATTTGCGGCGTGCGCGGCGCCTGCTTCAGATGGTCACTCATGGGCCCGAGCCTAGCCACGCCGGCACTGCCCCGGCACAGGGTAAGCACGCATCAGCGGTCGCCACGGTGACGCCCGAACACCTGCTCGCAAAGACATGCACCACGTGCACCCATGAAGGCCTGGTCAGCACCAGAACGAGGCAACACGCGGAAGACGAAACCCGCACCGGCACCACACCGGTGCGAATGCGCCGCCCCCTTGGCGCAGCCAAGCGACACTGAAAGATTTCGCTTGGCGGGCGCCTTCGCTCCCTCGACAATCACGCCGTTACAAACACCACGACGGAGTGAGAACCTATGGGCCTTTTCCACTGGACCGAGAAACCAGCCAGCACGCTGTCCGATGGCGGCGTGATCGCGCCCGACGAGCGGCTGCCCTGGCCGCAGACCGGCATGATGGGCATTCAGCACCTGATTGCCATGTTCGGCGCCACGGTGCTGGCGCCCATCCTGATGGGCTTCGACCCCAATGTCGCCATCCTCATGAGCGGCATCGGCACGCTGATCTTCTTTCTCATCACCGGCGGCAAGGTGCCCAGCTACCTGGGTTCGAGCTTCGCCTTCATCGGCGTGGTGATCGCGGCCAGCGGCTACAGCGGCCAGGGCCCCAACACCCACATCGGCGTCGCCCTGGGCGGCATCATCGCCTGCGGTGTCGTCTACTTCCTCATCGGTGCGATCGTGCAGGCCATCGGCACCGGCTGGATCGAGCGCTTCATGCCGCCGGTGGTCACCGGCGCGGTGGTCGCCGTGATCGGCCTGAACCTGGCGGGCGTGCCGATCAAGAACATGGCGCCGACCGACTTCGACAAGTGGATGCAGGCCATCACCTTCGTCAGCGTCGCGCTGGTGGCCGTGTTCACGCGCGGCATGGTGCAGCGCCTGCTCATCCTCATGGGCCTGATCGTCGCCAGCATCATCTACGCCGTGCTGGCCAACGGCCTGGGCCTGGGCCAGCCGCTGGACCTGTCGGGCATCGCCAACGCCGCCTGGTTCGGCATGCCCCAGTTCAGCGCGCCGGTGTTCCAGGGCAACGCCATGCTGCTGATCGCGCCGGTGGCCATCATCCTGGTGGCCGAGAACCTGGGCCACATCAAGGCCGTGACCGCCATGACCGGCAGGAACCTCGACCCGTACATGGGCCGCGCCTTCATGGGCGACGGCATCGCCACCGTGATCGCTGGCAGCGCGGGCGGCACCGGCGTGACCACCTACGCCGAGAACATCGGCGTCATGGCCGCCACCAAGATCTACTCCACGGCGGTGTTCGTGGTCGCCGGCCTGATGGCCATCGTGCTGGGCTTCTCGCCCAAGTTCGGCGCGCTGATCCAGGCCATCCCGCTGGCGGTGATGGGCGGCGTGTCCATCGTGGTGTTCGGCCTGATCGCCGTGGCCGGCGCCAAGATCTGGGTCGACAACAAGGTGGACTTCTCCGACAACCGCAACCTGCTGGTGGCCGCCATCACCCTGATCCTGGGCACCGGCGACTACACCCTCAAGTTCGGCGACTTCGCGCTCGGCGGCATCGGCACCGCCACCTTCGGCGCGATCCTGCTGTGGGCGCTGCTGGGCCACCAGAAGAAGGCCTGACCCATGGCGCGCATCTGGACACAGGACATCTCGGTCGAGATCCTCGCCGGCATCCACCAGGGCACCGCGGTGCAGCACCTGGGCATCGAGTTCCTGGAGGTGGGCGACGACTTCATCACCGCGCGCGTGCCGGTCGACACCCGCACGCGGCAGCCCTACGGCCTGCTGCATGGCGGCGTGAGCGTGGTGCTGGCGGAAACCCTGGGCAGCTGCGGCGCCGCCTTCAGCTGCCCGCCCGGGCACCGCGCGGTGGGCCTGGACATCAACGCCAACCACCTCAAGGGCGCGACCTCGGGCTGGGTCACCGGCACCACCCGCCCGGTCCACATCGGCCGCACGACGCAGGTCTGGCAGATCGACCTGCGCAACGAGGCCGGCGAACCCACCTGCGTCTCGCGGATCACGATGGCGGTGCTCGCACCCCGGTAGACGCCGCCCCGGGCAAACCCGCATGCCCGCAACAGCGGGCTGTTACCCCGCCCCGGCGCCGGCCATCAACAATGCCTGCTCGATCCCCACCACCCGAACGAGGAAACCAGCATGGGCAAGAAACTGTTGATGATCTGCGGCGACTATTGCGAGGACTACGAGACCATGGTCCCGTTCCAGGCGCTGCAGGCCGTGGGCCACACGGTGCACGCCGTCGCGCCCGACAAGAAGGCGGGCGACTTCATCCTCACCGCCATCCACGACTTCGAGGGCGCTCAGACCTACAGCGAGAAGCCCGGCCACCGCTTCACGCTCAACGCCAGCTTCGCCGACGTGAAGCCGGACACCTACGACGGCCTGGTGATCCCCGGCGGCCGCGGGCCCGAGTACCTGCGCACCTACCCCGCCGTCGTCGCCATGGTCAAGCACTTCACCGGCAGCGGCAAGCCGGTGGCCGCCGTCTGCCACGGCGCGCAACTGCTGGCCGCCACCGGCGACATCCGGGGCCGCACCATCTCGGCCTACCCCGCCTGCCGGGTCGAGGTCGAGCTGGCCGGCGCCACCTATGCCGACATCGCGGTCGACCAGGCCGTGACCGACGGCCCCTTCGTCACCGCGCCGGCCTGGCCCGCCCACCCGGCCTGGATCGCGCAGTTCCTCCAGCTGCTGGGCTGACGGCGCGGCGCGCGCGATGGACAATGCCGACTCCCCCGTCCATGCGCGCCGCGCGGCCGCGCCGGAGTACAGCGATGTGCGAGATCTTCATCAGCGCCGACCCTGACAGCTACGCCAGCCGGACCCGCTCGGTCCGGCTGCACGGCGTGGTCACCAGCATCCGGCTCGAGAACCTGTACTGGAACGTGCTGGCCGAGATCGGCCAGCGCGACGGCATGGGCGTGGTGCAACTGATCGAGAAGCTCTACGACGAGCTGGTCGAGGCCCGGGGCGAGGTCGGCAACTTCGCCTCCTTCCTGCGCGTGAGCGCGCTGCGCTACATGGCCTTGCAGGCGCACGACCGCATCCCGATGGACAACGCGGTGCCCATCCGCTCGCTGGACGCGCGGGCCGTGCTGCACGCCCTGCCATCGCACTGGGCGCTGCCCCGTCCGCCGGCGCCCGATGCCGCGGACAAGGTCGTGCCGCTGCGCCGCGGCACCTGAGCGCGCCCAGGCGCCGGGGCCGGGCCCCGTCAGTCGATCTTCACGTACTCGTAGTCCACCGGCTGCTGGTTGATGCCCATGCGCGGCGGCGCGATCCAGCTGGCGTACTGGCCCGGCTGGTGGCAGGGCTTCATCAGCGAGGCGATGAACTGCAGGTCCTCGGCATTGGGCAGCCATTCGTGCTGGCTGGCGGCCCAGACCTCGGCGCCCAGCACCTCGCCCGACGGGCTGATGTGGTGGCCGGCGAACTCGCCGATCTTGCGGTTGAAGCCCTTGTGCGGCTGGGTGATCTTGAAGTCGATACCGGCCTTCTCGATGATCTTGTTCCAGCGGTCGATGCCGCCCTGGCAATCGGCGATGTAATCGTCCAGCAGGCGGCTGTTGATGGCGCGCAGCGCCGGCACATCCTCCGTCACGATCTGGCCATTGACCACGCGCTGCACCGGGTAGGTCGCGTCCTGCAGCTGGTGGTCGTCATCCAGCTTCGCCTCGTTGAAGCGCCCCTTGAGGCCGGCACTGAAGGCCTCGGCGCCGTTGGACGAGATTTCCGAGCCGAACAGGTCGCGCGTCACGCTCATGTGGAAATTGGCCTTGCGCTGCAGCAGCGGCAGGTCGACCACGCCGAGGGCGCGGATACGCTCGACATCGTAGGGGTCGGTGATGCCGGCCTTGTTCATCGCGGCGCAGGTGGCCTCGATGGTGCGGCCGACGCCGGTCTCGCCCACGAACAGGTGGTGCGCCTCTTCCGTCAGCATGAAACGGCACGAGCGGCTCAGCGGATCGAAGCCGCTTTCGGCCAGCGCGGCCAGCTGCATCTTGCCGTCGCGGTCGGTGAAGTAGGTGAACATGAAGAAGCTCAGCCAGTCGGGCGTCTCTTCGTTGAAGGCGCCGAGGATGCGCGGGTTGTCCTGCTGGCCGCTGCGGCGCTCCAGCAGGGCCTGGGCCTCCTCGCGGCCGTCCTTGCCGAAGTACTTGACCAGCAGATAGACCATCGCCCACAGGTGACGGCCTTCCTCCACGTTGACCTGGAACAGGTTGCGCATGTCGTACAGGCTGGGCGCGGTGGCACCCAGGTAGCGCTGCTGCTCGACACTGGCCGGCTCGGTGTCGCCCTGCACCACGATCAGGCGCTTGAGCAGCGAGCGGTACTCGCCCGGCACCTCCTGCCAGGCCGGCTCGCCCTTGTGCTTGCCGTGCGGGATGGTGCGCCCCTCCACCTTGGGCGCCAGCAGGATGCCCCAGCGGTACTCGGGCATCTTCACATAGCCGAACTTGGCCCAGCCGGCCGGGTCCACGCCCACCGCCGTGCGCAGGTAGACCTCGGCATCCTGGAACCCCTCGGGACCCATTTCCTTCCACCAGTCGATGTACTTCGGGTGCCAGCTCTCCAGGGCACGCAGCAGCTGGCGGTCGCTGGACAGGTCCACGTTGTTGGGGATGGCATCGTCGTAATTGACCTCGACAAATTTGTCGCTGACGACGGATTCGCGGTCTTCGACCAGGCTATCGGTATTCAATGAGCTCATGGCATTCTCCTCGGGGGTAAGTGCATTTTGATGCATGTGACGAACGAGAAAATGCAGTATGTTTCCTATTTCTGGGCGCGAATTTGAGCCAGATCAAAAACTGGGCCAGAAAACCGGCCGTGCCCGGGGAATCCACGACCCGCGCCGCGGCGGGGCGTGGGGCGGTCAGTCCACCCGCTCGCAGCGACCCTGGCCGCTGGCCGCACCGCGGAAATCGCTGCGCCAGACCGGTCCGGCGGTATCGACCAGGATGCGTTCGTTGTCGAGCGCGGTCAGGATCAGCGTGCCGCGCACGGCGAACGCGTACACGGGTATGCCATCCACCTGCACGGTGAGGACACGGTGTCCGTCGTCGCTGATCGCCACCGTGCGGTTCCAGGTGGTGCGCGCGGGCAGGTAGACCACCTCGCAGAGCAGCCGGGTCTCGTGCGCCGATGGCAAGGCCTGGGCCTGCGCCAGCCCGGCGGCGGCGGCCGCCAGCGCGGTGACCGCGGCCCCGCGGCGCAGGCCGGCGCTCATGGCGCGCCGTCGCCCTGGCGGGCCAGGCGCTCGCTGTTCCAGTACACGTCGTCGCCGCCGTTCATGCGGTTGAGCACGCGCGCGAGCACGAACATCAGGTCCGACAGGCGGTTGAGGTACTGGCGCGGCAGCGCACGCAGCGCCTCGGCCTGACCGAGCGCCACCACGGTGCGCTCGGCGCGGCGCGCCACGGTACGGCATACATGGGCCTGCGATGCCGCCCGGCTGCCCGCCGGCAGGATGAACTCCTTGAGCCGCGGCAAGGCGGCGTTGTACCCGGCCAGCGCCTCGTCCAGGGCCAGCACCGCATCGTCCTTGAGCAGTTCGTAGCCGGGCATGGACAGCTCGCCGCCAAGGTTGAACAACTGGTGCTGGACGGCCACCAGCAACGCGCGCACCCCATCCGGCAATTCCTCGCACAGCAACAGGCCGATATGCGAATTGAGTTCGTCCACATCGCCCAGGGCCTGAAAGCGCAGGTGATGCTTGGGCAGGCGCGTGTTGTCGCCCAGGCCGCTGGTGCCGTCGTCGCCGGTGCGCGTGGCAATCTGTGTGAGTCGGTTGCCCATGGTCCTGTCCTTGGAAAGCGCCACCGCACGCTGGTGGGCGGACGGCGCAAAGTCGATAATCGGCCATTATCTTGCGCGCCCCGCGGCCAGACCAGGCGCCCTTCAGGAGACCCCCATGAACGCTCCCGCCGACCACGACCACCTGGCGCCCGCCGTGCAGCTGCGCGAGGTGCCCGACGCCCTGATCGGGGCCCTGCAAACACGCTTCGGCACGCAATGCTCCACGGCGCTGGCGGTGCGCGAGCAGCATGGCCGTGACGAGTCCATCTTCGACGTCCCCCCGCCCGCGGCGGTGGTGTTTGCCGAATCCACGCAGGATGTGGCCGATGCGGTGACACTGGCCGCCCGGCACAAGGTGCCGGTGATCCCGTTCGGTGTCGGCTCCTCGCTCGAAGGCCACCTGCTGGCCATCCAGGGCGGCATCAGCATCGATGTCAGCCGCATGAACCAGATCCTGTCGGTCAACGCCGAGGACCTGACCGTGACGGTGCAACCCGGCATCACGCGCAAGGCCCTCAATGAGGCCGTCAAGCACGAAGGCCTGTTCTTCCCGATCGACCCCGGTGCCGACGCCTCCATCGGCGGCATGTGCGCCACGCGCGCCAGCGGCACCAACGCCGTGCGCTACGGCACCATGCGCGACAACGTGCTGGCCCTCGAGGTGGTGACCGCCCGGGGCGAAGTCATCCGCACCGGTACCCGCGCCCGGAAGTCCAGCGCCGGCTACGACCTCACCCGCCTGATGGTCGGCAGCGAGGGCACCTTGGGCGTCATGACGGAAATCACCCTCAGGCTCTACCCGCTGCCCGAGGCCATCTCTGCCGCGATCTGCTCGTTCCCGACCATCGAGGCGGCGGTGCGCACGGTCATCCAGATCATCCAGCTGGGCGTGCCGATCGCACGCTGCGAACTGATCGACGCCAACACGGTGCGCCTGGTCAACGCGCACAGCAAGCTGTCGCTGCGCGAGCAGCACATGCTGCTGATGGAGTTCCACGGCTCGCCGGCCAGCGTGCAGGAACAGGCCGAGACGGTGCAGGACATCGCCCGCGAATTCGGCGGCAACGACTTCGAGTGGGCCACCACGCCCGAGGAGCGCACGCGCCTGTGGACCGCGCGGCACCACGCCTACTTCGCCGCCGTGCAGAGCCGCCCCGGCTGCCGCGCCATCAGCACCGACACCTGCGTGCCCATCAGCCGCCTGGCCGACGCCCTGCTCGACTCGGTGGCCGAGGCCGACGCCTCGGGCATCCCCTACTTCCTGGTCGGCCACGTGGGTGACGGCAATTTCCACTTCGGTTACCTGATCGACCCCGACAAGCCCGAAGAGCACCGCCTGGCCGAGCAGCTCAACCACCAGCTGGTGCACCGCAGCCTGCGCCTGGGCGGCACCTGCACCGGTGAACATGGCATCGGTCTGCACAAGATGGACTTCCTGCGTGCCGAGGCCGGCGACGGCGCCGTCGCGATGATGCGCACCATCAAGCGGGCGCTGGACCCCGACAACATCCTCAATCCGGGGAAGATTTTTACCCTTTGATACTAGGCCAGCCTCCCCCTGTGGGAAGTTTCACGGGCGACAGGTATACTTTTTCGCTGATCATGAAGGCAAGCAACCCGACAAGAGGTGAGGAGAGGTGATGCGCATTGTTCCATCGGCGTTGGCTCTGGCGTTGTCTGCCATGGCGGCATTGACCGCCTGCGCACCCCAGTCCGCAGCCAGTCAGACCGTGCCCCCGCAGGACACCGTGCGTCTGTGCGACAGCCATGGTTGTGCCGACGTGCCACGCCACACCGCCACCTTCCAGGGGGCGCCGTCCGACCCCGAAGCTGCGCAGCGCCTGCAGGCACTGATCACGCTGGCCGAACAGAATCCCAAGGCCGCCTACGACCTGGGCCTGCGCTTCCTGCGCGGCGATGGCGTCGAGCGCAACAGCTACCAGGCCATCCAGTGGATGCGCCGGGCTGGCGAGGCAGGCCACATCGAGGCCCAGTACGCGCTGGGCCGCCTGTACCTGCTGGGCTTCGAGGAGATGGGTGCCGACCCTGTCGAGGCCGAGGGCTGGCTGACCCGTACCGCCGCCAAAGGTTACCGCGACTCGAAAAAGCTCCTGGCCGACGCCCAGGCAGCCAAGCAGGACGAACAGCGCCTGTACCGGATCCGCGAGGAACAGCGCAAGTCATGGAGCGACTGGTACAGCAACGCGCCCTACTTCTGGGTGTGGCGCTCCTCCGGCTGGCACCAGCGCTGAGCCACCATTTCCTTTCGTTCGTCCAACCCAACAAGAGAAAGAACACTCATGTCCAAGACCACTCTCAAACTGGCTGCGCTGGCAGCATCCCTGGCCCTGGCCGGTTGCGTGACACCGGGCAGCGGCGGCATCGTCTCCACCGGCAACAACGCCACGGCCGCCACGGGCGCGGCCGCAGGGGCGTCCAGTGTCAACGCCAACAGCAGCCTCGAGCGCTGCAGCGAGCCGCTGGGCACGCTGGCGGTCGACGACGGCCGCGGCAAGGAGTGGTATGCCTCCTTCGGCCGTGAAACCCAGGTCACCACCATCGAACCGCTGATCCGCCTGGCCGTGCAGCAGTCCAACTGCTTCGTGATCACCTCGATCGGCAACGCCCGCACCGAGAGCAAGATCAGCGGCATCACCGACAAGCAGCGCAACTCGGGCGAGTTCCGTGCCGGCTCGAACCAGCAGAAGGGCCAGCGCGTCGCGGCCGACTACTACCTGGAGCCGGCCATCATCATCGACAACGAATCCACCGGCGGTCTGGCCGCTGGCCTGGGTGGCCTGCTGGGTGGACGCAACCGCAACCTTGCCGTGCTGGCCGGCTCACTCGAAAGCAAGGCCTCCGTCGTGACGCTGACCATGTTCGACATCCGCTCGGGCGTGCAGATCGCGATTTCCGAGGGCAATTCCACCGCCACCAACTGGGGTGCCGCGCTCGGCGCCTTCGGCCCCAGCGCCGGTGGCACGCTGGGCGGTTTCTCGCGCACCCCGGCCGGCAAGGCCACGGTGGCGGCCTTCACCGACGCCTACAACAACATGGTGATCTCGCTGCGCAACTACAAGGCGCAAGAGGTCAAGGGCGGCCTGGGCCGCGGCGGCCAGCTCAAGGTGGGGAATTAAGCACACCCCCCTGCGCCGCTGACGCGGCTTGTCCCCGCTTGAAGGCACGTCGCTTGCGGCGTGCCTTTTTCTTGGTCGCCTACTGGCCTCTCAGCCTGTCGATCAGGCCGTTGAGTTCTTCGAGCGAGCCGAACTGGATCGCCAGCTCGCCCATGTCCTCGAGGCGGCCGTAGCGCTTGACGCGTTTCTTGATGCGCACCTCGACCTCGGCCGTGAGCAGGTCGGCCAGTTCCTCCTCGACACGGCGGATGTCGCGCGATTTTTCCTTCTTGGGCTTTTGCGGCACCAGGTTGAATTCGGCGCCCAGCTTCTTGACCAGGCTTTCGGCCTCGCGCACCGACATTTTCCGGGCCGCGATCTGGTTGGCCGCCGTGATCTGGGCCACCTTCTCCAGCGCCAGCAGCGCGCGCGCGTGACCCATGTCGATGTCCCCGGCCATGAGCATGGTCTGCACCGGCTCGGCCAGCTGCAGCAGGCGCAGGAGGTTCGAGGCGGCGCTGCGCGAACGCCCCACGGCCTGCGCGGCCTGCTCGTGCGTGAGACCGAACTCCCGGACCAGACGCTGCAGACCCTGGGCTTCTTCCAGCGGGTTGAGGTCCTCGCGCTGGATGTTCTCGATCAGCGCCATCGCGGCGGCCGCTTCGTCGGGCACGTCGCGCACCAGCACCGGCACCTCGGTCAGACCGGCCAGTTGCGAGGCCCGGAAGCGCCGCTCACCGGCGATGATCTCGTACTGGCCCGCGTTCGGTCCATCGGCCAGTTGGCGCACCAGGATCGGCTGCATGACGCCCTGCGCCTTGATCGACTCGGCCAGCTCGTACAGCGCGCCCTCGTCCATGCGCGTGCGCGGCTGGTAGACGCCAGCGACCATGCGGTCCAGCGGCAGGGTGCGGGGTGTGCCGTCGGCGCTGGCGCCGGTGGCAGACGCGGTGTCATCGACCTTGGGGCCGAGCAGGGCTTCCAGGCCGCGGCCGAGGCCCTTGGGTTTTTTCGTGGCCATGTGCTTCAGTGTTCCTTCTGCGGTGTCGTCAGTTCATGCAGCAGCGCCAGCCCTTCGGGCCAGTCGCCCAGCCCCGATTCGGCGTTGATGTGGCCCCGCTCGCCGAGATCGACGAAGCGCGCACCCCAGTCCCCAGCCAGGCCCTCGGCCCGCCCGACGCTGCAGTAGGGGTCGTTGCGGCTACCCACCAGGATGGCCGGAAACGGCAGCCGCTCGCGCACGATGGGCGACCAGCTCGGCAGCACGCCGCGCAGTTCCTCGCGTTCGGCGTCACCGGGCGCCACCAGCAGCGCTCCCCGCACCCGTGCGGTGCTGCGCGAGACCTGGGCCCAGGCCGCCGCCAGCAGGCAGCCCAGGCTGTGCGCCACCAGCACCACCGAGCCGTCACCGCCCGTGCCGCCCAGGATGACATCCTCCAGCCGGGCGATCCAGTCGCCACGGCGCGGGCGCATCCAGTCGTGCTGGTCCACGCGACGAAAACCGTGCAGCGCCTCCCAGCGGCTTTGCCAGTGGTCGGGGCCGCTGTTCTGCCAGCCCGGCAGGATCAGGACATGGTCAGGCTTGACGGGGTTCATGGCTGATGTGTGCACTCACCTCACCTGCCCCGGGTGCGATCGACCATCTCCTGCGCGAAAGCCAGGAACGCCTGGCTGCCGCGCGCGGACGCATCGAACACCACCCCCGGCAGACCGTAGCTGGGCGCCTCGGCGAGGCGCACATTGCGCGGGATCACGGTGTTGAACACCTTGTCGCCGAAGTGGCCCTTGAGCTGGTCGGACACCTGCTGCTGCAGGGTGATGCGCGGATCGAACATGACGCGCAGCAAACCGATGATCTGCAGATCCGGGTTGAGGTTGGCGTGCACCTGCTTGATGGTGTTGACCAGGTCGGTCAGGCCCTCGAGCGCGAAGTACTCGCACTGCATGGGCACGATGACGCCGTGCGCCGCACACAGGCCGTTGAGCGTGAGCATGCTCAGCGACGGCGGGCAGTCGATGAGCACGAAGTCGTAGTCGCCGTCCACGTCGGCCAGGGCCTGCTTGAGGCGTTTTTCGCGCCGCTCGACCTCGACCAGTTCCACCTCGGCGCCCGCCAGGTCGCGGTTGGCGCCAAGCACGTGGTAGCCGCACTTGTCGGCCAGGATGGCCGCCTCCCGGATCGAGGCCGACTCCAGCAGCACGTCGTACACCGACAGCGGCATGGTGCGCTTGTCGATGCCCGAGCCCATGGTGGCGTTGCCCTGGGGGTCGAGGTCGATCATGAGCACGCGCTGGCCGATCCGGGCCAGGCCGGCGGCGAGGTTGACCGTGGTGGTGGTCTTGCCGACGCCACCTTTCTGGTTGGCCACGCAAAAGATTTTCGCCATGCCGACAGCCCTGCTTGGTTTATTTGGAGATCGCCAGCTTGATGCCGAAACCGATCAGGAAGACCCCCGCCAGCCGCTCCAGCGCCTGCCCGATGCGCGGGTTGGCGCGCATGCGCTCGGCCAGGAAATGGGTCAGCAGCACGGCGGTCAGGCCGTACAGGAAGGTGAGGAAGGCGATGGTGGCGGCCATGGCGCCGAAGGTGATCAGCCCCTGGTGCTTCTGCGGATCGACAAACAGCGGGAAGAAGGCCATGTAGAAGACGATGGCCTTGGGGTTGAGCAGGGTGATGGCCAGGGCCTGGCGGAAAAAATGGCGCGGCTGGATATTGAGCACGGGCGCGGCGCCGGGCTTGGCGGTCAGCATTTTCCAGCCCAGCCAGGCCAGGTAGGCGGCACCGAGCCACTGCACGGCGGCGAAGGCCACCGGGTAGGCCGCCAGCAGCGCGGCCACGCCGGCCACGGCCATCCACATGAGGACCTGGTCACCCGCAATCACCCCGAACGTGGCAGCGAGCCCGCCCCGGATGCCACCCTTGCCGGTGGAGGTGATGAGCGCCAGGTTGCCCGGCCCCGGGATGGCCAGGAACACGATGATGGCAACGACGAAGGCGCCGTAGTCTGAGATGCCGAACATGCTGTGCTTTCTGCGGGTGAAGTGGTGAGTTTACTTGGCTTGCTCTTCGGGATGCTGCCTGCTCGCCTGGGTCTTGGTGGGCAAGGCGGATGGGGACAGGGTACCTGCGGAGGGCGATTCGCGGTTGCCCCAGAGGAAGCGTGCCCACCACCGTGCAGTGACGTACCACCTGACCAGCCCGTGATCTGTCCGCAGCGGGGGCACCCCCACCATCGGTTTCCACCAACGGCAGACAAGGGTAGGCAGGTCAGGCACCCCGCATCCACACGATGCAACGCTCAGCCCCCAGCCCCGGTACGGTCAATGGTTCCACGTGAAACACCGACACATCGGCCGGCAGGGCAGCCATCTCGTCCGCCGGGTGCCGGCCCTTCATCGCCATCCACACCCCACCGGGGTTCAGCGCCGCACGCGACCAGGCCGTGAAGTCGGCCAGCGAGGCGAAGGCGCGTGAACAGATCACGTCATAGCCAGCCCCCTCCTCCGCCTTCAGCGACTCCACCCGGGCATGAATGCCCCGCAGGTTCGGCAGCGGCAGCGTCGCCGCCACCTGCTGGATGAAGGTGGCCTTCTTGGCCACGGTATCCACGCAATGCACGGTGAGCTGCGGACAGGTGATCGCGATCACCACGCCCGGCAGGCCGCCGCCCGACCCCACATCCAGCAGACGCAGCGCCGCCCCCCCGGTCTGCCGCTGCAAGGGAGCGATCACGGCCAGGCTGTCCAGCAGGTGGTGTGTCAGCATCTCCTGCGGGTCACGCACCGCCGTCAGATTGAACACCCGGTTCCATTGGGCGATCAGCGCCAGATAGGCCAACAACTGCCCGATCTGCACGGGCGTCAGCGCCAGGCCCAGCTCACGCACCCCCGCCATCAGGCCCTCGCGCAGGCCCTCTTGGTCTTGCCCGCTCATGCCGCCTCGGCCTCCGGGTTGCGCGTGAAGCCCTTGTAGCCCCCCTTCTTCAGGTGGATCAGCAACAAGGAAATCGCGGCCGGGGTCACGCCGGAGATGCGCGACGCCTGACCCAGCGTCTCAGGGCGGTGCTTGGCCAGCTTCTGCCGTACCTCGATCGACAGCGCCGACACCTGAGCATAGTCCAGATCGGCCGGCAGTTTCAGGGTCTCGTAATGGGCAGCGCGTTCCACCTCGTCGCGCTGGCGATCGATGTAGCCCGCGTATTTGGCCGCGATCTCCACCTGCTCCACCACGGCATCGTGCAGGTCACCCAGCGTTTCACGTGAAACCGGTGGCCGGGCGTCTTCGTCGTCCGCCTTCACCACAGGGGCCCAGCGGCCGGACGCCATGCCCATCAGGCTGGCGTAGCCCACGCCCGGCCGGCGCAGCAGATCGAACAGGCTGTACTCACGCTCGATGGCCTTGCCCAGTACCCGCTCGGCCTCGGCCGCGTCGAGGATGCGCGGGTTCACCCAGGTGGCCTTGAGGCGCTCTGTTTCACGTGAAACCGCATCGCGCTTGCGGCAGAAAGCGTCCCAGCGTTCATCGTCCACCAGGCCCATGCGGCGGCCCTGCTCGGTCAGGCGCATGTCGGCATTGTCCTCACGCAGCTGCAGGCGGAACTCGGCCCGGCTGGTGAACATGCGGTAGGGTTCGGTCACGCCCTTGGTGATGAGGTCGTCCACCAGCACACCCAGGTAGGCCTCGTCGCGCCGCGGCAGCCAGGGAGCCTCGCCACGGCATTGCAGCGCGGCATTGATGCCGGCAAACAGCCCCTGGGCCGCCGCCTCTTCGTAGCCGGTGGTGCCATTGATCTGGCCGGCGAAGAACAGGCCCTGGATCTGCCGCGTCTCGAAACTGCTCTTGAGCGAGCGCGGGTCGAAGTAGTCGTACTCGATGGCGTAGCCCGGGCGCAGGATATGGGCGTTCTCCAGCCCCGGCATGCTGCGCACCAGCGCGTACTGGATATCGAACGGCAGGCTGGTGGAGATGCCGTTGGGGTAATACTCGTTCGTCGTCAGGCCTTCGGGCTCCAGAAAGATCTGGTGGCTGTCCTTGTCGGCGAAACGGTTGATCTTGTCTTCCACACTGGGGCAGTAGCGCGGCCCCACCCCCTCGATCTTGCCGGTGAACATGGGGCTGCGGTCGAACCCGCTGCGGATGATCTCGTGCGTGCGCGCATTGGTGTGCGTGATCCAGCACGGCACCTGGCGCGGGTGCATGTCCGCACGCCCCATGAAGCTGAACACGGGCAGCGTGCCTTCGTTCACACCGCCGGGCATGCCGTCGCCCGGCTGCTCTTCGCACTTGGAAAAATCGATGCTGCGCCCATCGATGCGTGGCGGCGTGCCGGTCTTCAGGCGCCCCTGCGGCAGCTTCAGTTCCTTGAGCCGGGCCGACAGGCTCACGGCTGGCGGATCGCCGGCGCGACCGGCCGCGTAGTTGTTCAGACCCACATGGATCTTGCCGTCGAGGAAGGTACCGGCCGTCAGGACGACCGCGCGGGCGCGGAAACGGATGCCGACCTGGGTGACGGCGCCGACCACGCGGTCACCCTCCACCATCAGGTCGTCCACGGCCTGCTGGAACAGCCACAGATTCGCCTGGTTCTCCAGCCGGCGGCGAATGGCCGCCTTGTACAGGATGCGGTCAGCCTGCGCGCGCGTGGCCCGCACCGCCGGCCCCTTGGAGCTGTTGAGCACGCGGAACTGGATACCGCCTTCATCGGTGGCCAGCGCCATCGCCCCGCCCAGCGCATCCACCTCCTTCACCAGATGCCCCTTCCCGATGCCACCGATGCTCGGATTGCAGCTCATCTGGCCCAAGGTCTCGATGTTGTGGGTCAGCAGCAGCGTGGCACATCCCATGCGCGCAGCGGCGAGCGCGGCTTCGGTGCCGGCATGACCGCCACCGACAACGATGACATCGAATTCCTGTGGGTACAACATGATGAGAGCGCTCCAGGGCATCACCGCAGCAGGGCGGCCTGACAAAATTCGTGCACTGTTTCACGTGAAACAGCCCGCCGGCCAGCCCGGGGCCGTGCGAAAACCCGTTATTGTCCCATCAAGCCCATGAACCTGCAGACCGATGTGGTGCGAGCCGACCAAGCCACCCCCCCATCCACCGGCGGGCAGGATGCGGCCGCCCGCCAATGTCAGAATTTGCGCCATGATCCATCCGACGACCCCCCTCCTCGTTTTTTCCGGCAGCACCCGCGCCGATTCCCTCAACCTCAAGCTGGCCAAGGCCACGGCCGATCTGGCCAGCGCCGCTGGCGCCC
>NZ_JAQVEJ010000220.1 GCF_028698005.1 Hydrogenophaga sp. | reverse complement strand
TTCAGCCGTTTTCAGCGTTCCTTTCGAGCGTCCAAATTTGGACGTTTCTTCAGGCCAGGCTATGGCCCCACTATCGTTTTAGCTCCAGACAAAGGTTGATCATCCCCAGCCGGCTCACCAGCTCTTCCTTCGCGCTCGGGTACCGCTCAATGAACTGGCCGATGCTCACCCTGTCAGTCTCTTGCCCACCCTCCAGAAGCTGGATCGTCAATACCGCCAGCTCAGCCTTCACCGGCGTCAGGGTGTACTGACCAATCACTCCCTCAATCGGCTCGGGCTTCTCACTCACCCATAGCTGAGCCTCTCCAGCCAGGCCACCACCATTTATGGGTGTACCCACCCTGTACCCCAGCAGTTCTCCCGCCTTGGCAAACGACCAGTCCGATCCATAGTAGGCGTGCGTGATCACCTCGCGGCTGTGCCCCAGCGCCTCCGAGGCCTTGAGCTTGACCGACCAAACCAGCTGCGCATCTCCGCGCATCTCTGTCGTCCCTCCCAGCGACGAGGGCAGCAGTCCAGCCAGGAGCATCACATCCTCAGCGTACCCCGCACGCAGGCCGTGACCCGTCATCCCCGCAACGGACTTCGTCAGTCCAATTGCATTGTTGCAGGCGTAGTACCGCCGCTCTGCCTGCAGCAGCGAAAGCCCAGGCCACGCCAGTGACTCGTTCTGCTTGATCAGGCTTTTCGCGTAGTCCAGAATCTTGCGTTGCGCCTTCCCATACTCTCCAACATCGAGCTTGATTTCTCTGGCGCGTCCATTCTTCGTCACAGATCCCACCAGCTGTAGCTTGTCACCAAGATCTGCTCGACGCAGCTTGGCCAGCAGCACTTCCTTCTTCCGAAGCCCAAACGCCCTTTGCATCATCAGCATGGCCGCATAGCGCGTGTCGTGCGCCAGCGCAGCGCGGTACAGCTTGTCCAGGTCCAACCCAGCACCACGCTCAGACTTGGAGCGGTCCGCCACCGTCCGTACACGGAATCCCTCCGGCCTCTCACCACGGTAGCGCTCTTCAATCCTGGACACGTACCTGGCCAGCTCCGGCTTGCCCAACCACAGCACAAACTGCTTGACCCTCGACTTCTGGTTCTGCAGCGTCTTCGTCGCCAGCTTCTTCTCCAGAGCCCAGCAGTCAAACACCGCGTTCAGGTGCTTCTCCCCAAGGTTGCGGCAGTCTTCCAGCAGATAACCCTTCTCGTGCAGCGTCCTCGCAAACTGCTTCATCACATCCATCTGCAGCCTGAACGTCCTTTCACTCGCCACCTTCCCGTTCACCCGCGTGCGCCCGTGAGCATCAACCACATGCTCTATTGATGCAATCAAGCGCTTCGTCTTGGCGCTGTCTCCCAGTACGTCCATATCTTCCTCAACTTCCTTTAGGCATCCGCCCAAATACAACCAATTCCCATTCGCATAACAACCGCGCAAGAGGTTCGCTTCGACGGCAGCGAACAGCATTCCCTAAAAACTGTCACGAACACTTGGACTTAAACGAATCTCTGCTTTAGCACCGCGTGTGTGTCCATCCACGCGATACCCCCTCACCTCTCGGCTTCGGGTGACTGAAACCTCCTATCGGACTGGCTCCAGCGTAGGACCATGACGCGGCCCGCACGTGCTCGTCCCGACCATTCCGGCCGGTCTGGGAGGCGAGCATCCCCCCATAAATCACACTCTTCCCCGCAGTCTTTCACCGCAGTGCCAGCTTCCGAACTGCCTATTCGCGGCTGTACCGCGCATCAGCAATTCCGGGGCGACTACCCCCGACACCAGCTCATTTCTGTCCCTATCGCAGCCTTTTGGGCCACTTTTGTTCGTTCGGAATTTGTTTCTGTAGCCGTTCTTTATTCCGTGGATAACGGCTAACCCGTTGATCTTGCTGGAAAAGATGACCCGCTAATGGACACTCTGTATGGGTCTGTCATACAGACCGATAAGTGTGAGTTAGCCCTGGTCAGCCAAGAAGGCGTCAAAAAAAAGGCCACGGCGCAACGGCCGGCCTGTTTTGTGCGTGATGTATGACACCTGTGGGTGCCTCAGATCTATTCCTCATACGAGGTGCTTGGTGATCTGTGCAGGCATTGCGCCCGCGTGGAGAAGATTCTAGCTGGGCTTTTAATGACAAGTCGGTTTGAATGACGGCTGATTTTCGCTCTCATTCAATCCAGCAGGATGACGGATGCCGGTGAAACTCGTCGTCATGGAAAGTCGAATTTTCTCCGAGATGATGCCAATTTCTGGCAACAACTCGAAGTTTCTCCGAGATGATGCCAATTTCTGGCAACAACGCGGTCAATCGTCGAGATGTTGCCAGTCTCTGGCGCTATCTCGGAATTTCTCCCGGATGATGCCCGTGGCTGGCAGCATCTCGAAGTTTTTCCGACTTCAAGGTGGGCCGTTGACTCGCCAGCTCGCGGGGGGCAGCAGATGAGACTCAGGTACCTGATCTACCGCGGCGAGTTGGATGTGCTGCAAGTCAATGAGCGCCTGAATGCGATGGAAGGCGAGACTGAGGCTGGCCATGCTTTGCGAGGCCTGATCCTTTCAATCGTCGAGGGAGGTCCGCTGCCCCAATGGTTCATTGACCTGCCCCGCAAGGACGTGGACAGAAAACGGGCACGAACCGTCCGCTTCACCCTGTCCAAATCATTCCCAGCTGTACGCAAGCTCATGGCAGAGCTTGAACCCCTGGCTGCCCATGAGCGCGACCTGCGCATCAAGGTGCTCATCAGGAACGCCTGTACTGGGCAAAAGGATGAGCCCGCTGGGAAGGAAGCACAGGTGCAGCCTCCCGCTGCCAGCCACCCACAGGACGCTGCGCCGGTCATCCCAATCGACGCACCCCAGACATTCCAGCGATCGACACCCGATCAAGGCGTTGATCCCGAGACGCTGAAGCAGACGCTCAAGAACAACCTCTTCGCCTTCGGCAACAGCTAACCCCCATCAGGAACAGAACAATGAGCAAACCCTTCTCCCCCGCCGTTCTCGCCGTGGACGTTGGATACGGCAACACCAAGATGGTCTGTGGCCACGGCCTGGACAAGGCCAGCCGCAGCCGCTGGACAGAGCTGATCTTCCCGTCCATCTCGCCCAACGTTGTCGTCGATGAAGAAGCCTCGGGCTTTGGCCATAACCCCGATCGCGTGCTCATCGACATCGAGGGCCGGCGCTACTACGCGGGGCCGATGGCGACCTCTGGTGTCGTGGGCCGGGCCATCGCTGACAACTACATCGAATCCGAACTGCACGAGGTGCTGCTGCGGGCGGCGATCCACTTTGCCATGCGGGAAACCAGCTCGGTCATCCGCAGCATCGATGTCCTGACCCTGGGGTTGCCCGTTTCCGGATTCGCCAACCAGCACCTTCAACTGCGCGACATCGGCAAGATGACCAGAGTGATCCCGGTGCCCAAGCATCTGCTGGGTGGCGCTGGGACTGCAAACGTGGAGGTCCAGGTCAAGAGCTGCATCGTCGTGCCACAGCCCTATGGCGCCATGCGCATGGCCGCGCAAGACCTGCCGGCATCGGACGCGATCTACAAGAACGATGTCCTCTCAATGGTCGTTGACC
>NZ_JAQVEJ010000060.1 GCF_028698005.1 Hydrogenophaga sp. | reverse complement strand
CTTCAAGGTTCTTTTCGCATCGCCGCGACGCCGCCCGGCTCGGCAGCTCCGGCCGCATGGCCGCCTGCATCTGGCTCGGCTGACACGGCGTCGGGCACGGCATTTGCTGAGGCTTGTTCGGCGGCACGTTCCGCCGCCTCCCGCGCCCGGATCGCACGTTTGCGGTGCGGCGTGGCCATCAGGTAAACCACCAGTGCGATCGGCAGCAACCCGTAGAGAAAAAAGGTCACAATGGCTCCGAGAATGGAACCGTTGGGCGCCGTGGCTTCTGCCGCCGACATCATGAGGGCCACATACAGCCAAGCGATCACCACCAGATACATGCGATCACCTGCATCATCCAATTGAGAGGGAATGTCAGCTTGCTGGAAGCCAGATTATCGACACTAGGGAAAACCCGGACAACAAGACCGACCCGTCGGATCATAAACCGCCGGGTGACACTCGGGAGACAAGCATGACATCAGCCAAAGACCTGCAGCAGGCCTGGATGGAGGCCGTACAGCACTATCGCCAACAGTGGCAGAACCCATGGAGCCGTTTCACGCAGGGCATGGGCGGTGCAGATGCCCAGGCTGGCCTGGACCCTTTGGCCGCTTTCAAGGCCTTCATGCCACCCGATGGTCCGGCCAATCCGCTGGGCATGCCGTCGCCCGGTGGCTTTGCCGGCATGGCAGGTATGGGCGAGCTGTTCACCCAGACGGCAGGGCAGGATGCGCGGATCGACCCGGCGCGGCTGCTGGAGATCCAGGCCACCTACCTGAAAGAGGCCGCCGAGCTGTGGAATCAGGGCCTGCAGCCGACGCCGCCCACCGACCGCCGCTTCGCTGGCGAAGCGTGGCAGTCCAACCCGGTGGCATCCTATACGGCGGCGGTCTACCTGCTCAACGCCCGCACACTGATGGCCATGGCCGACGCCGTCGAAGGCGATGACAAGACGCGCGCCCGGGTGCGCTTTGCCGTCCAGCAGTGGATCGACGCCAGCGCGCCGAGCAACTTCCTCGCCTTCAACGCCGACGCGCAGAAGAAGGCCATGGAGACACAGGGCGAGAGCATTGCCAAAGGCGTGGCCAACTTGCTGCACGACATCCGGCAGGGCCATGTGTCGATGACCGATGAGAGCGTCTTCGAGATCGGCCGCAATGTGGCCACGACCGAGGGCGCCGTGGTGTTCGAGAACGAGTTGTTCCAGCTGCTCGAGTACAAGCCGCTCACGCCCAAGGTGTACGAACGGCCGTTCCTGCTGGTGCCGCCCTGCATCAACAAGTACTACATCCTCGACCTGCAGCCGGACAACTCCCTCATCCGCTATGCCGTCGAACAGGGGCACCGCACCTTCGTCGTGAGCTGGCGCAACCCTGACGAGTCGCTGGCGAACAAGACCTGGGACGACTACATCGAGGGTGCCGTCATCCAGGCCATCGACGTGGTGCGGGACATCGGTGGCGCGCCGCAGATCAATGCCCTGGGTTTCTGCGTCGGCGGCACCATGCTGGGCACGGCGCTGGCGGTGCTGGCGGCACGTGGCGAGGAGCCGGTGGCCAGCGCCACCTTCCTGACCACGCTGCTCGACTTTACCCACACCGGCGTGCTCGACGTGTTCATCGACGAGAGCTTCGTGCGCTTTCGCGAGATGCAGTTCGCCAACGGTGGCCTCCTGCCGGGACGTGACCTGGCCACCACCTTCAGCTTCCTGCGGCCCAACGACCTGGTCTGGAACTACGTGGTGGGCAACTACCTCAAGGGCGAGACCCCGCCACCTTTCGACCTGCTGTACTGGAACAGCGACAGCACCAACCTGCCGGGCCCCTGGTACGCGTGGTACCTGCGCAACCTGTACCTGGAAAACCGCTACGTGAAGCCCGGTGCGGCCACGGTGTGCGGCGAGAAGATCGATTTCCGCCAGGTCAGGCTGCCGGTCTACATCTATGGCTCGCGCGAGGACCACATCGTTCCCATTGCCGGCGCCTATGGCAGCACGCAGTTGCTGCCGGGCAAGAAACGTTTCGTGATGGGCGCCTCGGGCCACATCGCGGGCGTCATCAACCCTGCTGCCAAGGGCAAGCGCAGCCACTGGATCGGGCCGGCGGGCAAGTTCCCGGCCGATGTGAACGACTGGATCGCCAGTGCCGCCGAGCACCCGGGCAGTTGGTGGGGCGACTGGTCCGCCTGGCTCAAGGGCCACGCCGGCAAACAGATCGCTGCCCCCAAGGCCTATGGCCGGGGCAAGGCCTACCAAGCCATCGAGCCGGCCCCGGGCCGCTACGTCAAGGCAAAGGCCTGATTGTTTTTGAAACCTCCAAGGAGACCGACTCATGGAAGACATCGTCATTGTGGCAGCCACCCGTACCGCCGTGGGCAAGTTCGGCGGCACCCTGGCCAAGACACCGGCCACCGAACTGGGCAGTGTCGTCATCAAGGAGCTGCTGGCGCGCACCGGCCTGCCGACCGACGCCATCGGCGAGGTGATCATGGGCCAGGTCCTGGCCGCCGGCGTGGGCCAGAACCCGGCCCGCCAGGCGATGATGAAGGCCGGCGTGGCCAAGGAAACCCCGGCGCTGACCATCAACGCCGTCTGCGGTTCCGGCCTGAAGGCCGTGATGCTGGCGGCGCAGGCCGTGGCCTGGGGTGACAGCGAAATCGTCATCGCCGGTGGCCAGGAGAACATGAGTGCCAGCCCGCACGTGCTCAACGGCAGCCGCGATGGCCAGCGCATGGGCGACTGGAAGATGACGGACACCATGATCGTCGACGGCCTGTGGGACGTCTACAACCAGTACCACATGGGCATCACCGCCGAGAACGTGGCCAAGGCGCATGGCATCACCCGCGAGATGCAGGACGCGCTGGCGCTGGGCAGCCAGCAAAAGGCCGCCGCGGCCCAGGCCGCCGGCAAGTTCAAGGACGAGATCGTGGGCGTCACGATCCCGCAGCGCAAGGGCGACCCCATCGTCTTTGCCGCCGACGAGTACATCAACACCAAGACCAGTGCCGAGGCTCTGGCGGGTCTGCGGCCGGCCTTCGACAAGGCGGGCACGGTGACGGCGGGCAATGCTTCGGGCATCAACGACGGCGCTGCCGCCGTGATGGTGATGACCGCCAAGAAGGCGGCGGCGCTGGGCCTGACGCCGCTGGCACGCATCGCAGCCTTCGGCACCAGCGGTCTGGACCCGGCCACCATGGGCATGGGCCCGGTGCCGGCGTCGCAAAAAGCGCTGGCACGGGCGGGCTGGAAGGCGGCCGACGTGGACCTGTTCGAGCTCAACGAAGCCTTCGCTGCCCAGGCCTGCGCGGTCAACCGGGCGCTGGACATCGATCCGGCCAAGGTCAACGTCAATGGCGGCGCCATCGCGATCGGTCACCCCATTGGGGCTTCGGGCTGCCGCGTCCTGGTCACGCTGCTGCACGAGATGCAGCGCAGCGGTGCCAGGAAGGGGCTGGCCGCGCTGTGCATCGGCGGCGGCATGGGGGTTGCCCTGGCCGTCGAGCGATAAGCACTTCCGTTTCCATCCGACTGTTTTTGCCAATTCGGCACCACCTCTTGAGGAGCACACCACATGAATCAGAAAGTCGCTTACGTCACCGGCGGCATGGGGGGTATCGGAACCGCCATCTGCCAGCGTCTGGCCAGGGACGGTTTCAAGGTCATTGCCGGCTGCGGTCCTACCCGCGATGCCCAGAAATGGCTGGATGAGCAAAAGGCACTGGGTTTCACATTCCATGCCTCGGTGGGCAATGTGGCCGACTGGGACTCGACCGTCGAAGCCTTTGCCAAGGCCAAGGCCGAAGTGGGTCCCATCGATGTGCTGGTGAACAACGCCGGCATCACGCGCGACCGCATGTTCCTGAAGATGACCAAGGAAGACTGGGATGCCGTGATGAGCACCAACCTGGACTCGATGTTCAATGTGACCAAGCAGGTCGTGCCGGACATGGTGGAAAAGGGCTGGGGCCGCATCATCAACATCTCGTCGGTCAATGGCGAGAAGGGGCAGGCCGGCCAGACCAACTACTCGGCCGCCAAGGCCGGCATGCACGGTTTTTCGATGGCCCTGGCGCAGGAGCTCGCCACCAAGGGCGTGACGGTCAACACCGTCAGTCCGGGCTACATCGGCACCGACATGGTCCGGGCCATCCGCCCCGACGTGCTGGAGAAGATCGTCGCCACGGTGCCGGTCAAGCGTCTGGGCGAACCTTCGGAAATCGCCTCCATCATTGCCTGGCTGGCCAGTGAAGAAGGCGGCTACGCCACGGGGGCCGATTTTTCGGTCAACGGCGGTCTGCACATGGGTTGATGCCCCGGGTGCGTCGCCGCCACGGCGGCGCGCCCGTCTGTCACCGCGTCTGCTGGCGGGCCGGCAGCCAGGCGAATGCCGCGGCCCCCAGCAGCAACAGCAGCGCGATCAGGCCGTTGACGGCGGCGAAGGGTGGCCAGCCACGCTCGGCCGCCACCGCCGCCGCCATCCCCGTGGCCCATTGCATCGAGGCGATGCCCAGGAACATGGCCATCGTGAACAGGGCCATGGCCCGCCCGGTCTGCGCGGCCGGATAGGCCGCGCGCACGTCGGCATACTGCAGCACGATGTAGCCGCTGAGCATGGCGGCCAGGACGATGACGACCACGCTGGCCGCCGCTCCCGGGTTGATGGCGAGCACGACGTACATCAGCGCCATGACCACCGTGAAGGCGACGATCCAGCGCCGTCGCTCGCGGATGCCGTGCAGGCGCAGGTGGCCAAAGGCCGGTGGCGCGAACAGGCCCGTCATGGACACCGCCAGGGCCACGTGTCCGCTTTGCACCAGGGTGAAGCCGTACTGCTCGATCAGCATCGGCCCCAGCCACAGGCCGCGCAGGGCGATGAACGAGGCGTAGGTGACAAACGACAGGGCCAGAATGCCCCAGGTGTGGGGTAGCGTCAGCAATTCGGCGAATTCGCGCAAGGCCCTGCGCACCGAGGGCTGGTGGGTGCCCGGCTGCGTCGTGGGCACTTCGCGCACCAGCACGAAGATGGCTAGCCAGGCCAGTGCGGCACCGACGGCGAGCACGCCGAACCCGGCGCGCCACGACAGGTGGTCGGTCAGCCAGGCCAGCGGGGTGCCGGTGAACAGCATGCCCAGGCTGCTGATGCCCATGACCATGCCCGAGATGGCGGTGAACTCCGTGGACGGGAAGCGCTGGGCGATGAACACGGTGCAGACCAGAAACGCCGGGGCGCAGCCGATTCCAATCAGTGCCTGGCCCAGCACCGCCAGCGGGAAGCCCGGCGCGAATGCGCACAGCACGGCGCCCAGCACCGCCAGCGGCGAGGCCATGAGTACCGTGCGGCGCACGCCGTGCAGGTCGATGCCCAGCCCCATCACGATCTGCAGTGCGCCGAACGCGAAGTGGAAGGTGGCGGCGAACAGCCCCATCTCGGTCGGCGAGAGGCCGAATTCCGCCTGCATGGGGTTGACCAGGATGGCCGCCGCTGTCCGGAATGCCTGGCTGAGCGTGAAACCGGCGGCCAGTGCCAGCAGCATCACCCACAGCAGGCGTCGGGGTTCCTGTACGGGCTGGGGTGGGTCGGTGAGCGGAGCGGGTGGCATGGGCGGCGAGTGTGCCGCAAATGGTCAAATTCTGCTGACACCTGCGTGATCGGGGCGCTCCGGGATAATCCCGGTCATGCTTGCTCCCGTTTCTCCCTGGCGCCTGTCCGTGGCCCCGATGATGGCCTGGACGGATCGCCATTGCCGTTATTTCCACCGCCTGCTCACGCGCCACACCCTGCTGTACACCGAGATGGTGACGACCGGTGCGCTCATCCATGGTGACACGGCCCAGCTCCTGCGCTACAACGCCGAAGAGCATCCCGTGGCCCTGCAGCTGGGGGGCAGCGAGCCGGACGCGCTGGCGCGCTGCGCGACGCTGGGGCAGTCGCACGGTTTCGACGAAATCAACCTCAACTGTGGCTGCCCGAGTGAGCGGGTGCAGCGTGGCGCCTTCGGCGCCTGCCTGATGAACGAGGCCGTCCTGGTGGCCGACTGCGTCAAGGCCATGCGCGACGCGGTGGACATCCCCGTCACCGTCAAGCACCGCATCGGCGTCGACCGCGAGGAGAGCTACGGGTTCGTGCGCGATTTCGTGGGCACGGTGGCCGACGGTGGCTGTGAGGTGTTCATCGTGCACGCGCGCAATGCCTGGCTCAAGGGCCTCTCACCCAAGGAAAATCGCGAAATCCCGCCGCTGCGCTACGAGCTGGTGCACCGGCTCAAGCAGGATTTTCCGCACCTGACGATTGCCATCAACGGTGGCATCACCACCGACGAGCAGATCGCCGGCCACCTGGCACACGTCGACGGTGTGATGATCGGCCGCGAGGCCTACCACAACCCCTGGCTGATGGCGGGCTGGGACGCACGTTTCTTCGGCGATGCGGCGCGCCCGGTGCCCACGCGCGAGGCGGTGGAACTGGCGATGGTCGATTACATGGAACGCGCCCATGCCGAGGATGGCGCGCCGTGGTATTCGGTGGCCTGCCATATGCTGGGGCTGCGCCATGGGCTGCGTGGCGCGCGCAAGTGGCGCCAGGTCTGGAGTGACCACCGCCTCAAGCCGCTGCCGCCGCGCGAGGTCTGGGCGCTGGCCCAGGCCCATGTGGAGGCGACGGCCGAGGCGGCGCAGACGGCCACGGCCTGAGCGGCCTGGCCGGGGGCTCAGAGGCCGACAGCACCCAGGTCAATGCGGCCGTCACGCACCGGCGGACACCAGAAATAGGCGCCGGTCTCCGGTTGGGTGAAGCTGTACAGGCCGTCGATGATGCCGTCTTCGGCGCCCGACATGCGGCGCAACTGAGCCTCGAAGGCATAGAACGAGCGGCCGAAGGCGGTGAAGACCAGGCCACCTTCGTTGCCGTCGGCCCAGGGCATGGAGCGGCGCAGCACGAAGGCCTCGGGCTCGAAGTCTTCCTGGGCGGTGCGCTTGACATGCGCCGATGCCGGTGCGTCCTCGATCTCCTCATTGCTGTCGCGTTCACGGCCGATGGCCAGGTCCTGCTGCTGGCGCGTCATGGCCTCGAAGCGGCCCAGGTGATGCCGCCAGCGCTGCACGGCCACGAAGCTGCTGCCGGCGAGAGCGCCCGCGCTTTCAGGCAGCAGGGCGGCTTCGATCGCGGCATCGCCCTTCGGGTTCTCGGTGCCATCCTCGTAGCCGGTGAGGTCGCGGTTGGTGCGGTGGCTGAAGGCATCGGTGATGTCCGCCACGTCGAAGGCGGGGGCCAGCAGGGCGCTCAGGTGGCGGCTGCGGATCAGCAATTCACCCCGGTCGGAGCCGCGCAGCCACAGCCACAGATCGGCCGGGGTCGCGGGCAGCTTGGTGCGTGCGCCGTCGATGCCGCAAAAGCTTTTCAGCCCTGGCACGCTGGCACCCAGTTCCCGCACCAGCGATTCACCGAGTCCGACGACCGTCGCCTCCCCATCGGTCCGGGCGACGAGGGCTCTGAGCACGTCACGCGGATCGGTACCCACCCGCAACTGGCAGGTGAGGTAGCGGCCCTGGGCCGGGATGGGTTGCAAGATGCCCGGCTGGGCGGCGGCGGCAAGGGACATACGTCGGACTCCTGGCAAATGTGCTGCACGGGCCCCGGTATTGCAGGGCCAATGCCGGAACTGTAGCAGCGGACCAGGCCGTTTCAGGCCGCCGCTTCCAGTCCGTTGTCGAAATGCTCACGCATGCGCTGTGTGGCCAGCTCGGCCTGGCGTGTCAGCAGGGCGCGCATGATCTCGCGGTGCTCGGCCAGCGATTCCTCGATCCGGCCGGACTTGAACAGGGAGTTGTGGCGGTTGAGCTTCATCACCTTGCGCAAGTCGGCCACCATCTGCTGACGCCAGCGGTTGTTGGCCATTTCGAGCAGGCGCATGTGAAAGCGCTCGTTCAGCGCGAAAAAGCGCTCGCGGTCGCCGGTGGCGGTTTCCAGTTCCTCGTGCAGGGCCTGCAGTTCGCGCAACTGCGCCTCGCCGGCGCTGCGGGCCACGACGCCCGCGGCATCCGATTCCAGCAGCGAGAGCAGGTGGTACACGTCGGCCAGGTCCTTTTCCGACACCTCGGTGACGTAGGCACCGCGGCGCACCTTCATCGTGACGAGCCCCTCGGCCGCCAGCACCTTGAGCGCCTCGCGCAGCGGCGTGCGGCTGATGCCCAGTTCCTCGGCGATCTTGAGCTCGTCGATCCAGCTGCCGGGCTCCAGTTCACGGCGGAAGATGCGCTGGCGCAGCCGTTCGGCAACTTCTTCGTACAGGGCGCGAGGGGCGAGGGAGGCGTCGGTCATGCAAAAAAGGGGGCGGACCAGAGACGGACCCTGGGCGGTTTTCGGTCCGGCGATTGTAAGAGCCTCAGAATATTTTGCATCAATAATTATGAATGACGTAAAATCGCCGGTTGTTCCTGCGCAGTGCAGCCACAGATCGCCCGATCTTGCGGGCTTCCCCGGCGACCTGTCTTTTTCTTCGTCTTTGACATCACGCCACCGACCCTCAGCGAGCGCCCATGAGTTCCCAACATCCCGAATTCAACCCTGCCACCCTCGAAGCCTGGACCAAGGCGGCCCAGAAATCCGCACCGGGGGGTGACTTGAACGCGCTCAACTGGGTCACGCCCGACGGCATCACCGTCAAGCCACTCTATACCGCCGAGGACACGAAGGATCTGCCCTACGCGAACACGCTGCCGGGGCTGGAGCCCTTCATCCGGGGCCCCCAGGCCACCATGTACGCCGGGCGGCCATGGACGATTCGCCAGTACGCGGGCTTTTCTACCGCCGAAGAGTCGAACGCCTTCTACCGCAAGGCACTGGCTGCCGGCGGGCAGGGCGTGTCGGTGGCCTTCGATCTGGCCACGCACCGTGGCTACGACAGCGACCACCCGCGCGTCACCGGCGACGTGGGCAAGGCGGGTGTGGCCATTGACAGCGTGGAGGACATGAAGGTTCTGTTCGACGGCATTCCGCTGGACAAGATCAGCGTCTCCATGACCATGAACGGCGCCGTGCTGCCCATTCTGGCCGGCTACGTGGTGGCGGCCGAAGAGCAGGGTGTGCCGCAAGACAAGCTGGCGGGCACGATCCAGAACGACATCCTCAAGGAGTTCATGGTTCGCAACACCTACATCTACCCGCCCGAGCCGTCGATGAAGATCATCGGCGACATCATCGAGTACACGGCGCAGCACATGCCCAAGTTCAACTCGATTTCGATCTCGGGTTACCACATGCAGGAAGCCGGTGCCAACCAGGCGCTGGAGATGGCGTTCACCCTGGCAGACGGCAAGGAGTACGTCAAGACCGCCATTGCCAAGGGCATGGACGTGGATGCCTTCGCCGGGCGCCTGTCGTTCTTCTGGGCGGTGGGCATGAACTTCTACC
The DNA here is from genome assembly GCF_028698005.1 of Hydrogenophaga sp. Classification (GTDB taxonomy): domain Bacteria; phylum Pseudomonadota; class Gammaproteobacteria; order Burkholderiales; family Burkholderiaceae_C; genus Hydrogenophaga. The sequence goes on along the minus strand of NZ_JAQVEJ010000060.1, from coordinate 6,175 downwards.
TGGAGATCGCCAAGATGCGTGCCGCCCGACTGCTGTGGTGCCGCATCATGAAGAGCTTCGGGGCCAAGAACCCCAAGAGCCTGATGCTGCGCACGCACAGCCAGACCAGTGGCTGGAGCCTGACCGAGCAGGACCCGTACAACAACGTGGTGCGCACCACCATCGAGGCCATGGCGGCGGTGTTCGGCGGCACGCAAAGCCTGCACACCAATGCGCTGGACGAAGCCATTGCGCTGCCGACGGAGTTCTCCGCCCGCATCGCGCGCAACACGCAGCTCATCATCCAGGAAGAAACGCACATCACCAGTGTGGTGGACCCCTGGGCCGGCTCCTACATGATGGAAACGCTGACCCAGCAGATGGCCGACGAGGCCTGGAAGATCATCGAGGAGGTCGATGCCATGGGCGGCATGACCCGTGCGGTGGACAGTGGCTGGGCCAAGCTCAAGATCGAGGCGGCGGCGGCCGAGAAGCAGGCCCGCATCGATGCGGGCAAGGATGTCATCGTCGGTGTCAACAAGTACAAGCTGGACAAGGAAGACGCGGTCGAGATCCTGGAGGTGGACAATGTGAAGGTGCGCGAGAGCCAGATCGCACGCCTGCAGGCCATCAAGGCCAGCCGTGACCAGGCGGCCGTGCGGGCCGCGCTCGATGCGCTGACGGCAGCCGCCGCGTCGGGGCAGGGCAACCTGCTTGACCTGTCGATCAAGGCCATCCGCCTGCGCGCCACCGTCGGCGAAGTGTCCGATGCGCTGGAGAAGGTTTACGGGCGCCATCGCGCCGATACGCAAAAGGTGACCGGGGTGTACGCAGCCGCTTATGACAGTGCCGAGGGCTGGGAAAAGCTCAAGGCCGAAATCACCGAATTCGCCGATGCGCAGGGCCGTCGCCCGCGTGTGATGATCGCCAAGCTGGGTCAGGATGGCCACGACCGGGGTGCCAAGGTGGTGGCCACGGCCTTTGCCGATCTGGGCTTCGACGTCGACATGGGGCCGCTGTTCCAGACGCCCGAGGAATGCGCTCGCCAGGCGATCGAGAACGACGTCCACGCCGTTGGCGTGTCCACCCTGGCCGCCGGCCACAAGACGCTGGTGCCGGCGATCATTGCCGAGCTGAAAAAACAGGGTGCCGACGACATCATCGTGTTCGTGGGTGGCGTGATCCCGCGCCAGGACTACGACTACCTGTACGACGCCGGCGTCAAGGGCATCTATGGGCCGGGTACGCCGATCCCGGCCAGCGCCAAGGATGTGTTGGAGCAGATCAAGAAGGCGGCGGCTTGAATCCGGAACAACTCCATGCCGGCATCGTCTCGGGCGCGCCGGCCGTCCAGCGCCGCTCCATGGCCAAGGCCATCACGCTGCTGGAGTCCAGCCGCGCCGACCACCGGGTGCAGGCCGACCAACTGCTCACCGCGCTGCTGCCGCATACCGGCCAGAGTCTGCGTCTGGGCATCAGCGGTGTACCGGGCGTTGGCAAAAGCACTTTCATCGAGGCGCTGGGCCTGTACCTGATCGCGCAGGGCCACCGCGTGGCGGTGCTGGCCATCGATCCGTCGAGCACCGTTTCAGGAGGCTCCATCCTGGGTGACAAGACTCGCATGGAGCACCTGTCGGTGCACGAGCGTGCCTACATCAGGCCCAGCCCGAGCGGCGGCACGCTCGGCGGCGTTGCCGAGAAAACACGCGAGTCGATGCTGGTGTGCGAGGCCGCCGGCTACGACGTGGTCATCGTCGAGACCGTGGGCGTGGGTCAAAGCGAGATCGCCGTCCACGGCATGACCGACATGTTCTGCCTGCTGCAGTTGCCCAATGCCGGCGACGACCTGCAGGCCATCAAAAAGGGCGTGATGGAACTGGCCGACCTGGTGGTCATCAACAAGGCGGACATCGACCCCGATGCCGCCACCCGCGCACGGGCGCAGATCACCTCGTCGCTGCGGCTGCTGGGTCTGCACGGGAACCCGGAACACGGCGGTGACCGGGCCTGGCAGCCCAAGGTCATCCAGATCAGCGCCCTGCATGGCCAGGGGGTGGACAGCTTCTGGGCCGCCGTGAGCGAGTACCGCACGCTGCAAAGCGCCAATGGACGTCTGGCCACCCGGCGCCAGCAACAGGCGCGAGCCTGGATGTGGGAGCGCATCGACGCCGGCCTCAAGCAACGCTTTCGCGAACACCCGAAGGTGCGCCAGGCGCTGGACGCCACGAGCCATGCCGTCATCGAGGGCCGCCTGGCGGCTTCGACGGCCGCACGCCAACTGCTGGAGCTGTTCGACTGACACCGCCCGTCGCCAACCTGCTGGCGCGGACGCCTTGATACGACACATCAGACCGATTCACACCGGAGCACACACCATGCATGACATTCTTGAGCAACTGGAGAAAAAACGCGCGGCGGCACGCCTGGGTGGCGGCCCCCGGCGCATCGATGCGCAGCACGCCAAGGGCAAGCTCACCGCGCGCGAGCGTATCGAAATCCTGCTGGATGAAGGCACTTTCGAAGAGTGGGACATGTTCGTCGAGCACCGCTGTGCCGACTTCGGCATGGCCGACAACAAGATTCCCGGCGACGGCGTGGTCACCGGCTACGGCATGATCAATGGTCGTCTGGTGTTCGTCTTCAGCCAGGACTTCACCGTGTTTGGCGGCGCGCTGTCCGAGGCGCATGCCGAGAAGATCTGCAAGATCATGGACCAGGCCATGAAGGTCGGTGCCCCGGTCATCGGCCTGAACGACTCGGGCGGTGCGCGCATCCAGGAAGGCGTGGCCTCGCTGGGCGGCTATGCCGAGGTGTTCCAGCGCAACGTGATGGCCTCGGGCGTGATCCCGCAGATCAGCATGATCATGGGCCCGTCGGCGGGTGGCGCGGTGTACTCGCCGGCCATGACCGATTTCATCTTCATGGTCAAGGACAGCTCCTACATGTTCGTGACCGGCCCCGAGGTGGTCAAGACGGTGACGCACGAGGAAGTGACCGCCGAGGAACTCGGTGGCGCCATCACGCACACCACCCGCAGCGGTGTGGCCGACGGCGCGTTCGAGAACGATGTGGAGGCGCTGCTGATGCTGCGGCGCCTGTACAACTACCTGCCGCTCAACAACCGGGAGAAGGCACCGGTGCGCCCCAGCGGTGACCCGATCGACCGCGCCGACCTGAGCCTGGATACCCTGGTACCCGACAACCCGAACAAGCCCTACGACATGAAGGAGCTGATTCTCAAGACGGTCGACGATGGCGACTTCTTCGAGATCCAGCCCGACTACGCCAAGAACATCATCGTCGGCTTTGCCCGCATGGACGGTCAGACCGTGGGCATTGTGGCCAATCAGCCGCTGGTGCTGGCCGGCTGCCTGGACATCAAGAGCTCCATCAAGGCCGCGCGCTTCGTGCGCTTCTGCGATGCCTTCAACATCCCGGTCCTCACTTTCGTGGACGTGCCCGGCTTCATGCCCGGTACCAGCCAGGAATACGGCGGCATCATCAAGCACGGTGCCAAGCTGCTGTACGCCTACGCCGAGTGCACCGTGCCCAAGATCACCGTCATCACCCGCAAGGCCTACGGCGGCGCCTACGACGTGATGGCCTCCAAGCACCTGCGCGGTGACGTCAACCTGGCCTGGCCCAATGCCGAGATCGCCGTGATGGGTGCCAAGGGCGCGGTGGAAATCATCTTCCGCGAGGAAAAGAAGGACCCGGCCAAGCTGGCCGCCCGCGAAGCCGAGTACAAGGCCCGCTTCGCCAACCCCTTCGTGGCCGGTGCGCGCGGCTTCATCGACGACGTGATCCTGCCGCATGAAACGCGCAAGCGCATCTGCCGCTCGCTGGTGATGCTCAAGGACAAGAAGCTGGAAAACCCGTGGCGCAAGCACGGCAACATGCCGCTTTGAGTTGGGTGGGTGCTGTCATGACTTTCTCTGGCGCTGAATCGGGTGGCCCGGGCGTTGTGCTCCGTGTCCCCCGCGCTTCGCGCTCCTCCTTTACCTGCGCAAAACGCCCGGGCCACCCGGTGCTGAGTGACGGGTTAGCCCCTATCGCCGTCTTTATGTCGCTCGCAGCCATGGGCATGGGGTGCCTGTCGCAGCGAGGTAAAGGAGGAGCCGACCGCAGGTCGGCGGGGGACATGAGCGGAGGCAGGCACCCCATGCCCATGGCGGGTACAGCGATCCGTCACCCAATCAACAACACACCTGCTCCCCTCTAGGAGATTGAAATGTTCAAGAAAATCCTGATCGCGAATCGAGGCGAAATCGCCTGCCGCGTCATCGCCACCGCCCGCAAGATGGGCATTGCTACCGTGGCCGTGTATTCCGAGGCCGACAAAGAGGCGCGCCACGTGCGTCTGGCCGACGAGTCCGTGCTGCTGGGCCCGGCGCCCAGCCGCGAGTCCTACCTGGTGGCCGACAAGATCATCGAGGCCGCCAAGGCCACCGGCGCCGAGGCCATCCACCCGGGCTATGGCTTCCTGTCCGAGAACGAAGCCTTCGCCGATCGCTGCGAGAAGGAAGGCATCGCCTTCATCGGTCCCAAGGCGCACGCCATTGCCGCCATGGGCGACAAGATCGCCTCCAAGAAACTGGCGACCGAAGCCGGGGTGAACACCATCCCCGGCTACAACGACCCGATTGCCGGCCCCGAGCAGGCCGTCGAGATCGCCAGGAAGATCGGCTACCCCGTCATGATCAAGGCCTCGGCCGGCGGTGGTGGCAAGGGCCTGCGCGTGGCCTTCAACGACAAGGAGGCCTTCGAGGGCTTCGCGTCGTGCCAGAACGAGGCGCGCAACAGCTTCGGCGACGACCGCATCTTCATCGAGAAGTTCGTCGAGCAGCCGCGCCACATCGAGATCCAGATCCTGGGTGACAGCCACGGCAACGTCATCTACCTGAACGAGCGCGAGTGCTCGATCCAGCGTCGCCACCAGAAGGTGATCGAAGAGGCGCCGTCGCCCTTCATCAGCGACGCCACGCGCAAGGCCATGGGCGAGCAGGCCGTGGCGCTGGCCAAGGCCGTCAAGTACCAGTCGGCCGGTACGGTGGAGTTCGTGGTCGGCAAGGACCAGGACTTCTACTTCCTGGAAATGAACACCCGCCTGCAGGTCGAGCACCCGGTGACCGAGTGCATCACCGGGCTGGACCTGGTCGAGCAGATGATCCGCGTGGCCGCCGGCGAGAAGCTGGCCATCACGCAGGCCGACGTCAGGCGCGATGGCTGGGCCATCGAGTGCCGCATCAACGCAGAAGACCCGTTCCGCAATTTCCTGCCCAGCACGGGCCGCCTGGTGCGTTTCACGCCGCCGGCCGAATCGATGTGGCAGGCCGACACGGCCCACAAGTACGGCGTGCGCGTGGACACCGGCGTGTTCGAGGGTGGCGAGATCCCGATGTACTACGACTCGATGATCGCCAAGCTCATCGTGCACGGCAAGGACCGCAACGACGCGATTGCCAAGATGCGCGAGGCGCTCAACGGCTTCGTGATCCGCGGCATCAACAGCAACATCCCGTTCCAGGCGGCGCTGCTGGCGCATCCGGATTTCGTCTCGGGCACTTTCAACACCGGCTTCATCGCGCAGCACTACGCCGACGGCTTCCGCGCCGAGGACGTGCCGCACGACGATGCGGACTTCCTGATCGCCCTGGCTGCTTTCGTGCGCCGCAAGAGCCGTGAGCGTGCCACCGGCATTTCGGGCCAGTTGCCCGGCTACGGCGTCAAGGTCGGACAGGACTACACCGTCATCAGCCTCTCGCACGATGGCGAGCACCGGTACACCCCGGTGCGCGTGGAGGAATTTGTCGGCGAAACCGGCTACGCATCCGTGCAGGTGGGCTCACGGCGTTTCAAGATCAGTTCGCCCTCGCGCCTGAATGACATCGTCATCACCGGCGAAGTCAATGGCGAGCCCTTCACGGCGCAAATGGAGCGCGGTTCCGCGAAGAATCCGCTGGCCCTGGTGGTGCAGCACAACGGCACCAAGCTGGAAACCATGGTGGTCTCTCCGCGCATGGCCGAACTGCACCGGCTGATGCCCTTCAAGGCGCCGCCAGACATGAGCAAATATGTGCTCTCGCCGATGCCGGGGCTGCTGGTGGATGTGTCGGTGCAGCCGGGCCAGAAGGTGCAGGCCGGCGAGCGGGTGGCCGTCATCGAGGCCATGAAGATGGAGAACGTGCTGTTTGCC
>NZ_JAQVEJ010000219.1 GCF_028698005.1 Hydrogenophaga sp. | reverse complement strand
GACCAAGCGCGCCGTCACCGCGCCCAACAGCTTCGACCTGATCGACACCGAGTACTTCTCGCTCAAGAAGATCGTGCCCACCGGCAACCTCAAGGGCATCGACACGAAGCGGATCAAGAACGCTGACAAGATCACCTCGCTGTTCACCACCGGCACGGTGGCGGGCAAGCCGGTGGGCGACCAGGGCACGGCACCCAAGAAGGTGATCTTTCTGGAGGGCGAGAAGAGCAAGGTCTTCGCCAAGAGCCCGACCCAGTTCATGAGCCTGATCCCCACCACCTACAACGCCGACACGCTGGGCATCCGCCCCGACCTGATCAAGCGCCCCATCACCTCCTGGGCCGAGATGCTCAACCCCGAGTTCAAGGGCAAGGTGGCGATCCTGAACATCCCGTCCATCGGCATCATGGACGCGGCCATGGTGGTGGAAGCCATGGGCATCCACAAGTACGCCGACAAGGGCAACATGACCAAGGCCGAGATCGACCTGACGATCAAGACCCTGATCGAGGCCAAAAAGTCCGGCCAGTTCCGCGCGCTGTGGAAAGACTTCAACGAGTCGGTGAACCTGATGGCCTCGGGCGAGGTGGTGATCCAGTCGATGTGGTCGCCAGCCGTGACCGCCGTGCGCACCAAGGGCATCGACTGCGTGTTCCAGCCGCTCAAGGAAGGCTATCGCGCCTGGGCCTCGGGCTTCGGCGTGCCGGCCACGCTCTCGGGGCGCAAACTCGACGGCGCCTACGAGTTCATCAACTGGTTCCTCGACGGTTGGGCCGGCGCCTACCTCAACCGCCAGGGCTACTACAGCGCCGTGCTGGAAACGGCCAAGGACAAGATGGAACCCTACGAGTGGGCCTACTGGATGGAAGGCAAGCCAGCCACCCAGGACATCAAGAGCCCGCACGGCGACCTGCTGGCCAAGGCCGGCAGTGTGCGCGACGGTGGCAGCTACCAGCAGCGCATGGGCGGCATCGCCTGCTGGAACGCGGTCATGGACGAGAACGAGTACATGGTCCGCAAGTGGAATGAATTCGTCGCAGCCTGATCACCCTGCCATCTGAGCCCATGAGCACGAACACCGCCGTGACGGCCCCCGTCACCGACAGTCCCAACCGCACGGTGCCCGCCTGGTGGCAGGCCACGCCGTACACGCTGGTGTTCGTGCTGTTCTTCCTGATTCCGCTCGGCCTGGTGCTGATGGTCAGCTTCTGGGACTTCAACGAGTACGAGCTGATCCCGGCCTTCACGTTCCGCAACTACCTGTCCATCTTCGAGGGCTGTTCCACGCTTACCGAACACGGTGATCTCTGCGTGACGCTCTCGACCTACCTGTCCACGCTCAAGTTCAGCTTCCTGGTCTGGCTGGTCACGCTGGTGCTGGGCTTTGCGGTGGCCTACTTCCTCGCCTTCCACGTGCGCTCTTCGGGCATGCAGACGGCCCTGTTCGTGCTGTGCACCGTGCCGTTCTGGACATCGAACGTCATCCGCATGATTTCCTGGGTGCCGCTGCTGGGCCGCAACGGCCTGGTCAATCAGAGCCTGCAGGAGATCGGGCTGATCGCGCAGCCCATCACGTGGCTGCTGTTCTCCGATTTCTCGGTGGTGCTGGCCTTCGTGCACCTCTACACCATGTTCATGATCGTGCCCATCTTCAACAGCATGATGCGCATCGACCACAGCCTGCTCGAAGCGGCCAGCGACGCCGGCGCCAGCGCCTGGCAGACGCTGTGGAACGTGATCGTACCGCTGTGCAAGACCGGCATCATCATCGGCTCGATCTTCGTCATCACCATCGTCATGGGCGACTTCGTGACCATCGGCGTCATGGGTGGCCAACAGATCGCCTCGGTCGGCAAGATCATCCAGGTGCAGACCAGCTACCTGCAGTTCCCGCTGGCCGCAGCCAACGCGGTGATCCTGCTGGCCGTCGTGCTCATGATCATCTGGGGCCTGACCCGGCTGGTCGATATCCGCAAGGAGTTATGAGCATGGCCCGCATCACCGAATCCCGTTCCGCCAGCTTCTGGCCTCTGGCCTTCGTCTTCACCCTGTTCGTGCTGTTCATGTACGGGCCAATGGCCGTGATCTTCGTGCTCTCCTTCCAGGGACCCGAAGGCGGCCTCACGTTTCCACTGCGCGGCATCTCGCTGCACTGGTTCCGCCAGTTGGCCGAAGGCCTGGGCACGGTGGACATCGGCGCTGCCTTCCGTCGCTCGCTCGGCGTGGGCTTCGTCGTGATGGCGCTGACTGTTCTGCTGTCGGTGTCCGCCGGCCTGGCTTTTCGCAAGAAGCTGCGCGGCGGCAATGCCCTGTTCTACGTGACGGTGGCCAGCCTCATCATGCCGTCCATCATCGTGTCGCTGGGCATCGGCCTGCAGTTCCGACTGCTCGATGGCGGCATCAAGTGGCTGCTGGAAGCCGCGGGCGCCACCGGAACGCTGGAGAACTACGGTACGTCGCTGGGCCTGTTCACCTCGGCCGCCGGCGCCCACCTGACCTGGACGTTGCCGTTCGGCCTGCTCATCATGTTTGCCGTCTTCAACCGTTTCAACCCTGCCTACGAAGAAGCTGCCCGTGACCTCGGTGCCACACCCTGGCAAACCTTCCGTCACGTGGTGCTCCCGCTGATTGCGCCCTCGGTCATCGGCATCGGCATGTTCGGCTTCACCCTGAGCTGGGACGAGATCGCCCGCACCTCGCAGGCCATTGGCGACGTCAACACCCTGCCGCTGGAACTGCAGGGCCTGACCAGCACGGTCACCACACCGGCCATCTATGCGCTAGGCACGGTGACCACCGTCGTGTCCTTTCTCGTGATGGGCCTGACCGTCGGCTTGGCCATGGCCCTGGGCCGACGCCAGAAACGCCCAGGAGGCACGGTTTGAGTGCACCCGGCCCCGCCACGGCGGCAACCCCGCCGATCACCGACGCCGACATCTACGAACGCATGGTCTGCGCCATCCTCGACCACCAGTTGCCGCCTGGCACCAAACTGGTGGAAGACCGGCTGGCCAACGCTTTCGGCGTTTCGCGCACGCGCATCCGGCCCGTGCTGGTGCGGCTGGCGAACGAGCAGGTCGTCACGCTCACGCCCAACCGGGGTGCCACCATCGCCCAGCCCAGCGAGCAGGAGGCGCGCGAGGTGTTCGAGGCGCGGCGTCTGATCGAGCCGACCCTGGTGCAACGCTTTATCGAGCATGCGTTGCGTGCCGACATCCAGACGCTGACCCGGTGCATCCGCGACGAAGAAACCGCTCGCGCCGCCGGCGACATACGCCGGGCCATCCGCCTCTCGGGCGACTTTCACCTGCTGATCGCCGAACACTCGGGCCACCAGACACTCGGGCGCATGCTGCGCGAACTCGTCTCGCGCACCTCGCTGATTCTCATGGCCTACAGCCCGCCGCACAGCCAGGCCCGCGAAGACGCCACCGCCTGCGGCTGCACCGAACACCGCGCGCTGCTGGCCGCCATCAGACTCAAGGACCGCCACGAGGCCGCGCGCCTGATGCGCGAACACCTGGAGCGACTGGAAGGCCAGCTCGTGTTTGGCAAACCGGCCCCCGAAGCGCCCGACCTGGTTCATCTTTTCGCGACCTGAAATGAG
>NZ_JAQVEJ010000218.1 GCF_028698005.1 Hydrogenophaga sp. | reverse complement strand
AGCCTGTATCCGTTCGAGCGGCGCGGCTTCTCGCTGGACATCTCCACCACGCAGGACGACGTGGATCTGGCCGCCGGCGTGGCCGATGCCGGCATCTGGTATGGCGACGGCCAGTGGGCCGGCCTGCGGGCTGACCTGTTGTTCGAGGCCACCATCGATCTGTACGCGCGCCCGGGCTTTGCCACCGGCTCGCGCCGGGAACGCCTCAAGCAGGTTGCGCGCGCCAACCTGTTCGTGTCACGGCATTGCCTCAGCTGGCGGCGCTGGATGGACAGCCTGCCCGGTGGACCGTTCGAGCCGGCTGTCGTGACCCGCGTGGACTCGGGCGGCCTGACGATGCAGGCGGCCGCCGATGGGGCCGGCGTGTCGATCGCTGTCTGCGAACTGGCCGAGAGTGCCGTCCGGCTCGGACGCCTGGCCTCGGTCTTCGACCACCCCGTGAGCGCGGGCGTCGGCTTCTGGCTCGTCTATCCCGAGGCGCTGTCCGAGGACCGACGGCTGGACAACCTGCGCGGTTGGCTGCGCGAGCAGGTCGATGAGCAAGCCCGGCACGGAGGGCAAGAACGGACGACGGCCGACACGGGCAGTGCCAAGGACGGGCCCGCGCAAAGCACCGCGTCGCCGGCGGCGAAGCCTCGATCCGCTGCCGCCTGCGCGAGCCCGGTGGCTTCAATGTCCTGACAGGGAGGAACTGGGGTGTCTCGTCGATGGATCGGTTTCGTCATGGTTGTGCTCTCGGCGGTCTGCTGGAGTTCGGCCGGGCTGTTCGTCCGGCTGACGGACCTGGACGCATGGACCATCGTCGGCTGGCGTTCCCTGTTCGCGGGCCTGGCGCTGGCCGCGGTCTTGGCCTTGCGCGGACGCGGCGAACGAGGCGGAACGTTCGGTGCAGTTGGATGGGGGGCCACCCTCCTCGTATCGACGGCGACGGTGGCGTACATCGCCGCGCTGACACTGACCACGGTAGCCAACGTCCTGCTGATCTACGCCTGCCTGCCCCTGGTCGCTGCCGGCCTGGCGCGGTTGATCTTGGGCGAGCCACTTTCCCCGCGCGTTCTCGCCGCTGGCGCATGCTGCCTGGCAGGTGTGGCGATCGTCGTGGGGGGCCCGACCGGCAGTGGCCATTTCCTCGGCAGCGTGCTTGCCTTGCTGATGACGTCTGCGTTCGGTGGACTCCTGATCATCGTCAAAAGCCATCCTGGGCTGGACGTCGTGAAGGTCAACACGCTGGGGTGCCTGCTCTGCGCCGTGGCGGCGCTGCCCTTCATGTCGCGGCAGGTTCCGGACCCGAAGGCGCTGTCGAGCCTGGCACTGCTGGGTATCGTCGCCATGGCCCTGGCCTTCCTGCTGTTCCTCGAAGGAGGCCGGCGCATTCCGGCGGGAGAAGCGGGACTGATCAGCCTGCTGGACGTGGTGCTGGGGCCGCTCTGGGTGTGGCTGGCCTTCGGCGAGGCGCCCGGGAGTGGTGCCTTGGCCGGGGGCGCGCTGATCATTGCCGCGCTGGCCTGGTACCTGCGGCGCCCCCAGCGGGACCCGGCCCCGGCGGGGCAGTCCGCCGCCGTCGCCGGATGCGGCGGGACAGAACGATGACGCCGACGCCTTGCGGAAGATGAGGGGCCCATGCGCATCCCCGTACCACTGAATGCCCTGCGCGCTTTCGAAGCCGCCGCACGCCATCTGTCGATCAAGGACGCCGCCCTGGAACTGGCGGTCACGCCCTCGGCGGTCAGCCACCAGTTGCGCACGCTGGAAGACCTGCTGGGCGTCGAGTTGCTGCGCCGTGTCGGTGGCGCCGTGGAGCTGACCGACGCCGGCCGCCGCCTGGCCCCGACGCTGAATGCGGGCTTCTCCCACATCGCCGCCTCGGTTCAGACGCTGCGGGACGAACGGCTGGACGGCCCGCTGCGGCTGCACACGCTGCCGGCGATCGCCATCAACTGGCTGGCGCCGCGGCTGGCCGCCTATCCGTTCGGGACCGCCGAATCCGCGCTCGACATCACCACCGTCCAAGGCCATGCCGATCTCGCGGCGGGCACCGCCGACGTGGGCCTGTGGTTCGGCGAGCCGCCGTGGCCCGGGCTGCTTTCGGAGATGTTGTTTGCCGGCACCCTGGGCGTCTATGCCAGGGCCGGCTCGCTGGCCGCCACCCCCGAGGGACGATTGGCGCAACTGGCGCAGGCGCACCTGTTCGTTTCCCGCTATGGCCTGCACTGGGAGCAATGGCTGCAGACGCTGCCGGCCGGTCCGCAACACCCCGCCCTGATCACCCAGGTCGATTCCTGCGGCCTCGCGCTGCAGGCGGCCAGCGAAGGAACGGGTCTGTGTCTGGTGGTGGCGCAACTCGCCGAGCGCTCGGTGCGGGCAGGCTTGCTGGAACCCTTGTTCGACCATGAGGTCCCGGCCGGCGGCGACTTCCACCTCGTGTATCCACCCGCCCTGGGCGAGGACCGGCGCCTCGACGCCTTGCGCGCCTGGCTGCGCGAACACTGTCCACCGGTGGATGACGCCGACGATCCGAAGGCCTTGACCGCATGACACACATGAAAGCCGCACAACCGTGCGATCAGCACGCCCTGTCGGATGAAGGTGTGACGCTTCGACGGCTCGTTGCCCATGACGCCGTTGCGCTTGCCTCCCTGCTGGCCGCCTATGGCGACGAGATGCGCCACGGGCAAGGCGCCGGGGCGAATGCACTGGCCCGTGCCAATGCCTTGATCGCCGATCCGGTCGCGGAAGTGCTGGGTGGCTTTCTCGGCGGCGAACTCGTCGCCTTCGCAGTGTTCTTCGATCTGCCCGAGGCGATCTCCGGAGGGCAGTCGGGCCAGCTCGACGACCTGTACGTCCTGCCCGCCGCGCGCGGGAAACGACTCGCTCAGCGGCTCATCGCGGCCATCGCCGATACCGGTCGATCGCGCGCCTGGATCCATCTGCGCTGGCTGGTCCCCGAGGACAACCCCGATGCCATCCGGGCCTATGCGCGCTTCGCCGAACCCGCCGGCTGGAAGAGCTACGTGCTTTGGCTGGCCGGTAGCGAGCGGTGGTAAAGCCATGAACAACCTGCAGCAGGTCGATTGGTCCCGTCTTCCGCAGCCGGAGGATGATGGCGGCGCCCGCCACCTGACGGGCATGCGCCTGCCCACGCTTGAACTGGCATCGACGGATGGTGGCCGTGTCGATCCTTCGCGCCTGCGCGGGCGCACGGTGCTCTATCTCTTCCCGATGACGGGCCGGCCAGATGTCGCACTGCCTCCAGGCTGGGACGAGATTCCAGGAGCACGGGGCTGCACCCCGCAATCCTGTGCCTTCAGGGATCATTTCGCCGAACTGAAGTCCTTGGGCGTCGCCCAGTTGTTCGGCGTGTCCACGCAGGACACCACGTACCAATGCGAGGCGGTGGCGCGCCTGCACCTGCCTTTTCCCTTGCTGTCCGACCATCGTCTTTCATTCGCAACCGCGCTCAGTCTGCCGGTCTTCGAGGTGCAAGGCCTGGCGCTGCTCAAGCGGCTGACCCTGATTGCGCACGATGGCGTGATCGAGCATGTGTTCTATCCGGTGTTCCCGCCGGACCGGAATGCCGACGATGTCATCGAGTGGCTCAAAGGCCATCATGCCAATCAATCCGGCAAACCAT
>NZ_JAQVEJ010000059.1 GCF_028698005.1 Hydrogenophaga sp. | reverse complement strand
TGGTGGAGACGAGGAGGATCGAACTCCCGACCTTCGCATTGCGAACGCGACGCTCTCCCAGCTGAGCTACGTCCCCATGGGGCAGCATTCTAGCAAACGGCCGACGGCGTGTCAGGGGCCAGAGCCCGCTCCCGCCATCAGGTCATGCCGTTGCGGCGCGCCAGCTCGACGAACAGGCCGGCGTGGTCCAGCTCGCCCAGGCCGTGTTCGGTGGCCTGGGCATACAGGGATTCGAACAGGGTGGCGATGGGCGCCTCGAACCCCAGCTCGTCGGCCGTGGCCAGGGCGTTGCGCATGTCCTTGAGCTGCACGTTGATGGCGGCGCGTTTGTTGAAATCGCGCTCGATCATGCGCTGGCCGTGCACCTGCAGGATGCGGCTGTCGGCGAAGCCGCCGGTGATGGCCTGGCGCACGCGCGCCATGTCGGCGCCGCCTTTCTCGCACAGCAGCAAGGCCTCGGCCACGGCGCCGATGGTGATGCCGACGATCATCTGGTTGGCCAGCTTGGCCAGTTGCCCGGCGCCGTGCGGGCCGACGTGGGTGGCCCGCCCCAGGATGTCGAGCACCGGCTGCGCATGGGCCAGGTCGGCCGGCTTGCCGCCCACCATGATGGCCAGGGTGCCCTGTTCGGCGCCCACCGTGCCGCCGGAGACCGGGGCATCGAGGTGGCGCAGGCCCATGGCCTGGAGCCGCGCGGCGTGCTCGCGTGCCTGACGCGGCAGGATCGACGACATGTCCACGACCAGGGTGTCCGGGCGCATGGCGGGGACCGCGCCCTGGTGGAACAGCACGTCCTCCACCACCTGGCCGTCCTGGAGCAGGCAGATGACGACATCGGCCTGGGCCACCGCGTCGCCGGGGGTGTTGGCGATGGTGGCCCCAAAGGGCTCCAGTTGCTCGGCCTTGGTGCGCGAGCGGTTCCAGGCGGTGACGGTGAGGCCGGCCTCGCACAGGCGGCGGGCGATGGGCAGGCCCATCATGCCGATGCCCAGCACGGTGACATGCATGGCCAGGGAGGGTGTGGATGCGTTGTGTTCGGTCACGGCGGCGGGTGTTCAGCGGGCGGGATGTCCCATTCTAGGCACACCCGCACCGCTGGCACAGGGTGACGGGTGGCCACGGCGTGACACAATTGCCCGATGCAAGACGCTCGACACGCCGAACCGGAGTGGCTCGACCACCAATACAACAACCGCACGCTGGTGCCCGAACACGGTCAACACCTGTCCCGCTGGGCCGAATGGTCGGACGCGGCGCGCCAGCGGCCCGGTGTGCTGACCGATGTCGCCTATGGACTCGAGCCGGCCGAAAAGCTGGACATGTTCCTGCCCGCGCCGCGGCGGCGCAAGGCGGCGGGCCTGGCGCCCGTACTGGTGTTCATCCATGGCGGCTATTGGCGTGCCCTGGACAAGTCCGACCATTCCTTCGTGGCGCCGGCGTTCACCGACAAGGGGGTGCTGGTGGTGGTGCCCAACTACACACTGTGTCCGGCGGTCACGGTGCCCGACATCACCATGCAGATGGTCAAGGCGCTGGCCTGGGTGCACCGCCACATCGCCGCCCATGGCGGGGATCCGGCACGCGTGACGGTGGCCGGCCATTCGGCCGGTGGTCATCTGGCGGCCATGCTGATGTGCACGCAGTGGCCGCGCTACGCCGCCGATCTGCCTCCGGCCTGGATCCGCAATGCGTTGTCCATTTCGGGGCTGTTCGATCTGGAGCCGCTGCGCCATGCCCCGTTCATCCGCGACGCGCTGCGCCTGACGCCGGCCCAGGTGCGCCGGGCCAGCCCGGCTTACCTGCCGGCGCCGGTGGCGCCGACGGCGCAGGGCGCCGTCGCCTGCGTGGTCGGCGGCGCGGAAAGCAACGAGTTCCAGCGCCAGAACCGCCTGTTGCGCAGGCACTGGGGCCAGGCCGCGGTGCCGGTGTGCGAGGCCCTGCCGGGCCTGAACCATTTCAGCGTGCTCGAGGCGCTGGTGCAGCCCCGGCACCGCCTGCACAAGCTGGCCTGCGAACTCCTCGGCGTGTAGAGGATCGATCCGCCGCTGGGTCGCCCCCGGGGGGCAGCGGCCCGGGTCATCGGCGGAGCGTGGGGGCCTTGTTCACATGAAGAGGTGCTCCCCGGCGTTCTCGCCGCCGAGGATCACGTAGTTGACCTTCTTCAGGTCGGCCAGCACCGTGCCACCGGCGTAGCTGATGGAGCTTTGCACGTCCTCTTCCATCTCGCGCAGGGTGTCGGCGAGCCTGCCCTTGATGGGCTCCAGGATGCGCTTGCCTTCGACGTGCTTGTACTCGCCCTTGTTGAAGTCGCTGGCCGAGCCGTAGTACTCCTTGTACAGCCGGCCGTCCACCTCGACGGTCTGGCCGGGCGATTCCTCGTGGCCGGCAAAC
This sequence comes from Hydrogenophaga sp., assembly GCF_028698005.1. Lineage (GTDB taxonomy): Bacteria > Pseudomonadota > Gammaproteobacteria > Burkholderiales > Burkholderiaceae_C > Hydrogenophaga. The sequence continues at coordinate 13,519 of NZ_JAQVEJ010000059.1, read as the reverse complement.
AGCGAGCCGATCATGACCATCGACGCGCCGAAGCGCACGCTCTTGGCGATGTCGCCGTGGTGGCGGATGCCGCCGTCGGCGATGATGGGCTTGGTGGCCACGCGCGCGCACCACTTGAGCGCGCTCAGTTGCCAGCCGCCGGTGCCGAAACCGGTCTTGAGCTTGGTGATGCAGACCTTGCCCGGGCCCACGCCCACCTTGGTGGCGTCGGCGCCCCAGTTCTCCAGGTCGATCACGGCCTCGGGCGTGGCCACGTTGCCGGCGATCACGAAGGCCTCGGGCAGCCGGGCCTTGATGTGCTCGATCATCTTGCGCACGCTCTCGGCGTGGCCATGCGCGATGTCGATGGTGATGTAGTCGGCGCCCACGCCCTCGGCGGCCAGGCGGTCGATGACGTCGTAGTCGGCCTGCTTCACGCCCGAGCTGAGCGAGACGAACAGGCCCTTTTCGCGCATGCGTTTTGCGTAGGCCACGTTGTCGAGGTCGAAGCGGTGCATGACGTAGAAGTAGCCGTTGGCGGCCAGCCACTCGCTGATCGGCTCGTCGAGCACCGTCTTCATGTTGGCGGGCACCACCGGCAGCTTGAAGCGGCGGTTGCCGAACAGCACCGAGGGGTCGCATTCGCTGCGGCTTTCCACGCGGCATTTGCGCGGCAGCAGCAGGATGTTGTCGTAGTCGAAAATTTCCATGGTGGTCCAGCTCCTTGAAGTCGATGGGAATCGAGGGAAGGCGCTTGGAACTGGCCGGTTCACTGGTTGCCGCTGTGGCAAAAAGAAACCGGGCGCAATCGCTTGGGCCCGGTGATTGATTCTAGGCCGGGATACCCCGTGCCGGGCATCGCGGTGCCCGTATGCCTCCCATATGAAGGGGCATATGCCGGCGGCAGGGGGCTGGCGGCTTCCTACAATCGGCCGATGCTGTTCGACGATCCCTCTCCCTTGCTGGCCGGCCTGAACCCCGAGCAGGCCGCCGCCGTCACCCTGCCGCCCGAGCATGCGCTCATCCTGGCTGGTGCCGGATCGGGCAAGACCCGGGTGCTGACCACCCGCATTGCCTGGCTGTTGCAGTCGGGCCAGGTCTCGCCGGCGGGGGTGCTGGCCGTGACCTTCACCAACAAGGCCGCCAAGGAGATGCTGGCGCGCTTGTCGGCCATGCTGCCCGTCAATGTGCGCGGCATGTGGATCGGCACCTTCCACGGCCTGTGCAACCGCTTCCTGCGCGCGCACCACCAGGTGGCGGGCCTGCCGCAGGCCTTCCAGATCCTGGACACGCAGGACCAGTTGTCGGCCATCAAGCGCCTGTGCAAGCAGCACAACGTGGACGACGAGCGCTTTCCGCCCAGGCAGTTGCAGTGGTTCATCAGCGGCTGCAAGGAGGACGGCCTGCGCCCGCGCGATGTGCCCGTGCGCGACGACGAGACGCGCCGCAAGGTCGAGATCTACCAACTCTACGAGGAGCAGTGCCAGCGCGAGGGTGTGGTCGATTTCGGCGAACTGATGCTGCGCTGTTACGAGGTGCTGCGCGACAACGATCCGATCCGTGCGCACTACCAGCGGCGTTTCCGCCACATCCTGATCGATGAGTTCCAGGACACCAACCGTCTGCAGTATGCGTGGATCAAGATGTTCTCCCCGCCACCGATCGAAGGCCTGCCGGCGCCGGGCAACGCCGTGTTTGCCGTGGGCGACGACGACCAGAGCATCTACGCCTTTCGCGGCGCGCGCGTGGGCAACATGGCCGACTTCGTGCGCGAGTTCCGGGTGGCGCACCAGATCAAGCTGGAGCGCAACTACCGCAGTTGCGGCAACATCCTCAGCTGCGCCAATGCGCTGATCGGCCACAACAGCCGGCGCCTGGGCAAGAACCTGCGTACCGACGCGGGCGAGGGCGAGCCGGTGCGTGTCTACGAGGCCGCCTCCGACCTGGCCGAGGCGCAGTGGCTGGTGGACGAGATGAAGCAGCTCGAGCGCGAGGGTGTGCCGCGCAGCGAGATGGCGGTGCTCTACCGCAGCAACGCGCAAAGCCGTGTGATCGAATCGGCGCTGTTCAACGCGGGCCTGCCCTATCGGGTGTATGGCGGCCTGCGCTTCTTCGAGCGCGCCGAAATCAAGCATGCGCTGGCCTACCTGCGCCTGCTGGAGAATCCGCATGACGACACCAGTTTCCTGCGCGTGGTGAATTTTCCGGCGCGCGGCATTGGCGCGCGCAGCATCGAGCAGTTGCAGGACGTGGCGCGTGTCAGCGGCTGCTCGCTGCACGACGCGGTCAGCGGTGTGACCGGGCGCGCCGGCGTGGCCATTGGCCACTTCGTGGCCATGCTGGACGTGCTGCGCGAGCAGACCCAGGGCATGACGCTGCGCGAGGTCATCGAACTGGTGCTCGACAAGAGTGGCCTGATCGAGCACTACCGCAACGAGCGCGAGGGCGAGGACCGGGTGGAGAACCTGGAGGAGCTGGTCAATGCCGCCGAGAGCTTCGTGATGCAGGAGGGGTTCGGGCGCGCGGCGGTGGCACTGCCGGTTGACGGGCAGGGCACGCCGCTGACCCAGAGCCCGGCCAGTCAGGGCCTGGACCCCGACCTGCCCCCTCTCCCCGTGGCAACGAGCGGGGTCGAGGGCATGGCCCCCGATGCCGACACGGGCGAGACGCTGAGCCCGCTGGCCGCCTTCCTGACCCATGCCGCCCTCGAATCCGGCGACAACCAGGCGCAGGCAGGGCAGGACGCGGTGCAACTCATGACGGTGCACGCGGCCAAGGGGCTGGAGTTCGACTGCGTGTTCATCACCGGCCTGGAGGAAGGTCTGTTCCCGCACGAAAACGCGATGAGCGACCGCGACAGCCTGGAGGAGGAGCGGCGCCTGATGTACGTGGCGATCACGCGCGCGCGCAAACGCCTGTACCTGACCCACTCGCAGACGCGCCTGCTGCACGGCCAGACGCGCTACAACCTGCGCAGCCGCTTCTTCGACGAACTGCCCGAGGCCTGCCTGAAGTGGCTCACGCCCAAGGCCGGAGCGCCGATGTCCGCCTGGGGTGGCCCGGCCGCGGCAGCACCACGGCAGGCTCAACCGGCCTGGACGCCGGGATGGCTCTCGGGCGCACCGGCGCCGGCGCCCGAGCCGGACCGCGGCACCCGTATTCGGGCCGGGCTCAAGGTGTTTCACAACAAGTTCGGCGAGGGCAAGGTGCTGGCCGTCGAGGGGGCGGGCGCCGATGCGCGTGCGCAGGTGAGCTTCAACCGTCATGGCACCAAGTGGCTGGCCCTGTCGGTGGCCAAGCTCACGCCGGTGGACGATTGAGGCGGGGCCGGGCCACGCAGGCCTGCCCGGCCCGGTGTCGGTATCGGCGTTGCATCGGGGCCGGGTGCCGCGGCCGCCGGACCGGTCCGATCAGTCTGCGGAGAAACTGTCTCGGTAGGTGAAGTAGATCGAGGTGTGGAAGATCGCGGCCATCAGCAGCGACAGGGGCAGCAGCAGCACCTGCAAGACCTGGGCACCGCCCAGCATGGCGACGACGCCGATGAGCAGGTTGCCGACCACGGCCAGCACCAGTGCCCATCCCCCGACGTACACCAGCATGGCCCACCGGTTGGCCCAGCAGGCCGTCAGGCTGAAGAACACGGCCTTGGGTGGTGAAACCCCGTTCCAGTGCACGAGGGCCGGCGCGTGCCAGAAGGCCATGGACACCGGCGTGTACAGCAACAGCGTCAGCAGCAGGGCGCTGCCACGCTGCATCAGGGCCGCCTGCAGATCTTCGGGCTGGATGTCGTCGCCGGTGGCCAACGGGCCGGCGATGTCACCGCCCAGCAGCGACACGACGAGCAAAATGGCCGCCACGGCCACGGCGTACGCGCCACCGAGCAGCAGCATGCGCCGCACCTGCTCGCGCGGGCCGCGCAAGGCCGTGAACAGGGTGACGGGCATGGGAAAGCGCCCCGCGTCCACCTCACGGGTGGCCGCCATCAGCCCCAGCGTGCATGACGGCATGAGCGTCAGCACGATCGGCAGGCCGATGACCGGCAGCACCGAGACCAGCGACGCCAGCATCATGAACAGAAAAAACAGGCCCGCCAGCCCCAGGGGCTGTCGAAAGAAGGTCTTGACGCCCTGGCCAATCCAGTGCCAGCCGGTGCGTGCGGGAACGATCTGGAGTTGCATGGGCGCGCTCAGGCAGGTACCCCGGTGCGAGCCGGCTCAAGCATGGCCGCCACCTCGCCGACGGGCTGGGCAAGCCGTGCACGCAGCACGCGCTCGAAGTGGGAGGGGTCGTGCGGCTGGAGCAGGCTCGCATCACGGGGCAGATGCCAGTCCCACAGCCGCGAGAGCCAGAAGCGCAGCGCCCCGGCGCGCAGCATGGCGGGCAGCAACTCGCGCTCGGCGGCGGTCAGGGGCCGCACCGACTGGTAGGCCGCGAGCATCGCGGCCGCACGCGGAGCGTCGTGCTGGCCGTCGCGGCCGTCGTTCGTGTGTTGCACGCACCAGTCGTTCAGGCACACGGCCAGATCGAACAGCCAGGTGTCGCAGCCGGCAAAGTAGAAGTCGAAGAAACCGGTCAGCGTGTCGCCCTCGAACATCACGTTGTCGCGGAACAGGTCGGCGTGGATCGGACCGCGCTGCAGCGCGCGGTACGCCGGCAGTGTGGCCACATGGTTCTGGTAGGCCAGCTCGGCCACCAGCAGATCGTGCTGGGGCGTGTCCAGGTAGGGCAGCACCACCGGGGTGGTCTCGTTCCACCAGGGCAGGCCGCGCAGGTTGGGCTGCTGCATGTGGAAATCGCGCCCCACCAGGTGCATGCGTGCCAGACAAGCACCCACGGCCTGGCAGTGCACCAGGCCCGGCGACAGCTCGCTGCGGCCGCTGAGCTTGTCAACGACGGCGGCCGGCTTGCCCTGCAGGCGGTGCAGGATCTCGCCCTGGGCATCGGCCCGGGGCGCAGGCACCGGGATGCCGCCCTGCGCCAGGTGGCGCATCAGGTGCAGGTAGAACGGCAACTGGCTGAAGTCGAGCCGTTCGAAAATGGTCAGCACGTACTCCCGCGCCAGATCCCCGCGCACGCACGTGATGAAGTAGTTGGTGTTCTCGATGCCGCCCTGGATGCCGCGCAGTTGTGTCAGCACACCCAGGTCGAGCCGCTCGGCCAGTGCAGCCGCTTCCCCGAAAGGAACTTCCGTATAGACAGCCATGGTGGGCGGTGGATCAGAAATTCAGCAGGCGCCAGCGGCTGCGCCCCGTGGTGCCCGATGTGCCGCTGCCGGACTCGCTCAGGTCATCGCCGCCGCGGGCCGGGGCCACTTCGTAGCGGGGGGCACCGCCCTTGGGCTGCACGGTGATGCTGCGGGTCTGTCCGCCCACGCGCAGCTCGTCGATCCGGGTGCCGGCGTCTTCGTGCTGGATCCGCTCGATTTTTTCGTTGGCGCCCCGAGGCTCGCCCGCTTGCTGCCCGAGAGGCTCGGCGGCGGTGTCGGCCTGGGCGGCAGCCAGGGTCGGCAGAACGGCCAGCCCCAGGACAAGGGCGCCGGCATGGACGAATCGAAGGGCGGAGAGCGGGGCGTGCATGCCGGCATTGTAGGCTGGCGGACCCCCTGGGCATCCGGCCGGCGCACTTTCCCCCACAATTGACCCATGCCCGACGCAAAAAACACCCTGCTGCTGGTTGACGGCTCCAGCTACCTGTACCGTGCCTTCCATGCCATGCCCGACCTGCGGGCTGTGCCCGGCGATCCGTCCAGCCCCGCCACCGGCGCCATCCGCGGCATGATCAACATGCTGCAGAGCCTGCGCAAGGACTACCCCGATGCGGCCTATGCCGCCTGCGTGTTCGACGCCTCGGGCCCGACCTTCCGCGACGATCTCTACCCCGACTACAAGGCCAATCGCAGTCCGATGCCGGACGATCTGCGGGCGCAGATCCCCCCCATCCATGAGGTGGTGCGGCTGTTGGGCTGGCCGGTGCTCGACGTGCCCGGTGTCGAGGCCGATGACGTGATCGGCACGCTGGCAGCGACGGCCGCGGCCCAGGGCATGGACGTGGTCATATCCAGTGGTGACAAGGATCTGGCGCAGTTGGTCAACGAGCGCATTTCGATCATTGACACCATGAACGGCAAGCGGCGCGACCTGGCGGGTGTCGAGGCCGAGTTTGGCGTGCCGGCGCACCTGATGATCGATTTTCAGACGCTGGTGGGCGACGCGGTGGACAATGTGCCGGGGGTGGACAAGGTCGGCCCCAAGACGGCCGCCAAGTGGCTGCAGACGTATGGCTCGCTCGATGGCATCGTCGCCCATGCCGATCAGATCAAGGGTGTGGCCGGCGACAACCTGCGCAAGGCGCTGGCCTGGCTGCCCACGGGGCGCCGGCTGCTCACCATCAAGACCGACTGCGACCTCGATGGCTGGGTGCCGGGCCTGCCCGCGCTCGATGCCGTGCGCATGGGGCCGGCGCAGGACGGGGCACTGCGGGATTTCTACGAGCGCTACGGTTTCAGAAGCCTGGCCCGCTCGCTGGGTGGCGGCGAAGCCGCCGCGCCATCGCCCGGCGCCAGCGGCGACCTGTTCGGCGACGCCGCGCCCGCGGCGCCGCGCGAGGGGGTGCCCGCCTACGACATCATCCTGACCTGGCCCGAGTTCGAGCGCTGGCTGGCGAAGATCGAGGCCGCCGAGCTGGTGGCGTTCGATACCGAGACCACCTCGCTGGACGAAATGAAGGCGCGCATCGTCGGCCTGTCCTTCAGCGTCCGGCCCGGCGAGGCGGCCTACATCCCGCTGTGCCACGAAGGCCCCGATGCCCCCGCGCAGTTGCCGCTGGACGAGGTGCTGGCGCGGCTGCGGCCCTGGCTGGAAAACCCGGACAAACCCAAGCTGGGCCAGCACATCAAGTACGACCGGCACGTGCTGGCCAACCACGGTATCGAGGTGCGCGGCTATGCACACGACACCATGCTGCAAAGCTACGTGCTCGAGGTACACAAGCCGCACGGCCTGGAAAGCCTGGCCGACCGTCACCTGGGCCGCCAGGGCATCAGCTACGAAGCGCTGTGCGGCAAGGGCGCGCACCAGATTCCGTTCGCGCAAGTGGATGTGGCAAAGGCCGCTGAGTACTCGTGCGAAGACAGCGACCAGACCCTGGACGTGCACCGGGTGCTGTGGCCCCGCTTGCAGGCCGAAGCCAGACTCAAGGCCATCTACGAGCTGGAGATTGCGACCAGCGAGGTGCTGTTCCGCATCGAGCGCCATGGTGTCCTGATCGATGCGCCCACGCTGGCCCGGCAGAGCCACGAACTCGGGCAGCGCATCATGGCGCTGGAGCAGGAGGCCTACGCCATCGCCGGTCAGCCCTTCAACCTCAGCAGTCCCAAGCAACTGGGCGAGATCTTCTTCGACAAACTGGGCCTGCCGGTCATCAAGAAAACCGCCACCGGCGCCCGCAGCACCGACGAAGAGGTGCTGGAAAAACTGGCCGAGGACTATCCGCTGCCGGCGCGCATCCTGGAGCATCGCAGCCTCAGCAAGCTCAAGGGCACCTACACCGACAAGCTGGCGCAGATGGCCGACCCGCGCACGGGCCGTGTGCACACCCACTATGCCCAGGCGGTGGCGGTGACCGGGCGCCTGTCCAGCAACGACCCGAACCTGCAGAACATCCCGATCCGCACGCCCGAGGGCCGCAAGGTGCGCGAGGCCTTCGTGGCCGCACCGGGCCATGTCATCGCCAGCGCCGACTATTCCCAGATCGAGTTGCGCATCATGGCGCACCTCAGCGGCGACGCCGCGCTGCTGCGCGCCTTTCACGACGGACTGGACGTGCACCGTGCCACGGCGGCCGAGGTGTTCGGCATCGAGCCCGGCCAGGTCACCAGCGAGCAGCGCCGCTACGCCAAGACCATCAATTTCGGCCTGATCTACGGCATGAGCGCCTTCGGCCTGGCCAAGGCGCTGGGCATCGACAACACGGCGGCGCGCAACTACATCGAACGCTACTTCCAGCGTTTTGCCGGGGTCAAGCAGTACATGGACGACACCCGCGCCCAGGCCAAGGCACAGGGCTACGTCGAGACCGTGTTCGGCCGGCGCCTGTACCTGCCCGAGATCAACAGCCCCAACGGCCCGCGCCGCGCCGGTGCCGAGCGCGCCGCCATCAACGCCCCCATGCAGGGCACGGCGGCCGACCTCATCAAGATGAGCATGGTGGCCGTGCAGCAGGCACTGGACGCGCAGGGCAGGGGCACGAAGATGATCATGCAGGTGCACGACGAACTGGTGTTCGAGGTGCCCGAGGCCGAGGTGGACTGGCTGCGCGTCGAGGTGCCGCGCCTGATGGCCGGCGTGGCGCAACTCAAGGTGCCGCTGCTGGCCGAGGTCGGTACCGGACCGAACTGGGAGCAGGCGCATTGACCTGAACTTCGGCGGCGCCAAGGAGTCATTTCCATTTTCCCACAACACCACAGGAGACACACCATGCTGCACCGCGACATGACCCGCGACGCCGAAGCTCTGCTCGGCATTTCAGGTGCCGAGCCATCGGGCACCACCCGCCGCACCGCGCTCAAGGCGGCCCTGGGCGCAGGCTATGCCGCCGCCACGCTGCCCACACTGGCGCAAAGCGCCATCAGGACGCCATCGGACGGTCTGACGGTGGGCGAAGTGATGATCGACGTGAACGGCTTCAACATGCCGGCCTACCGTGCGGCACCGGCCGGCAAGACCGGGCTGCCGGTCGTGCTGGTGCTGTCCGAGATCTTCGGCGTGCACGAGTACATCGCCGACACCGCCCGGCGCTTCGCCAGGGCCGGCTACATGGCCATCGCGCCGGAACTGTTCGTGCGTCAGGGCGATGCGCAGAGTTTCGGCGAGCTTGCCAAGCTGATGGCCGAGGTGATTGCCAAGGTGCCCGACGCGCAGGTGATGGGCGATCTGGACGCCACGGTGCAATGGGCGGCGGCCAACGGTGGCGATACCTCGAAGCTGGGCGTGACGGGCTTTTGCTGGGGTGGCCGCCAGGTCTGGCTTTATGCGGCGCACAACCCGGCGGTCAAGGCTGGCGTGGCCTGGTACGGGCGCCTCGTGGGCGCCAGCAACGACCTCATGCCCCGCAACCCGGTCGATGTCGCGGCCAGCCTGAAGGGGCCGGTGCTGGGTCTGTACGGTGGCGCCGACACCGGCATTCCCCTTGACACGATTGATAAGATGAAAAAAGCCTTGGCAGACGGCGGTGCCGCGGCCAGGGCGTCCACCTTCGTGGTGTACCCGGATGCGCCCCATGCCTTCCACGCCGACTACCGGCCCAGCTACCGCCAGGAAGCGGCCGAGGACGGCTGGAAGCGCGCGCTGGACTGGTTCCAGCGCCATGGTGTGGCCTGAGGCAGCCGGATAGCACCACCCCGGGGCCGCCGTTGCGGCCCTTTTTTGATGCGGATATTTCTGAAAAATGACCCTGATCGCGATCCTGCTCGGTACCGTGGCCGCCGGCGTAGGCAGTGTGTGGCTGGCGGCCTTCCTGAGCTTTGCCATGCTGGCGCGCTACACCCAGCACATGCTCAGCCTGGCCGCGGGCGCACTCATGTCCACCGCCTTCATGCATTTGCTGCCGGAGGCCTTCGAGAGCGAAGCGGGCGCCCATGAACTGTTCGCCCTGCTGCTGGCCGGCCTGGTGTTCTTCTTCCTGCTCGACAAGGCGGAACTCTGGCACCACGGACACGAGCACCACCACGGTGGTGGTCATGGCCATGACCACGCACACCACCATGCCCATGCCCATGCGCCGCGTTCAGGCGGCTGGGCGGTGCTGGCCGGTGACAGCGTGCATGCCTTCGGCGATGGCATTCTGATCGCCTCGGCCTTCATGGCCGACATGCGCCTGGGCGCCGTGGCGGCGCTGGCGGTGCTGGCGCACGAAGTGCCGCACCACATGGGCGATCTGGTGGTGCTGCGGCAGACCTCGGGCACCCAACGGACGGCGCTGGTCAAGGTCTCGCTGGCCGGGACGGTCACCGCGCTGGGTGGCCTGGTCGGCTATTTCCTGCTGTCGCAACTGGACGACCTGCTGCCGTACTTCCTGGTGGCGGCCTCCAGCAGTTTCGTCTACGTGGCACTGGCCGACCTGATCCCGCAACTGCAAAAGCGCCTGAGCCTGGGGCAGACGGTGGCCCAGGTCGGGTGGCTGCTGGCCGGCATCGCAATGGTGGTGCTGGTCAGCAGCCTGGCGCACCATCATTGATGGGGCGGGCCCGGCTGAACAGCGCCCGCATCCCGGGGCCGGGTGGGGCGCGGCGCGCCAGCGGCTTTTATGCCAGGGGGGCCAGCGTGAAGCGGAACTCGGCGCCCTGACCGGGCCGGCCCTCGGCGGTGATTTCGCCGCCGTGGCGCTCGATGATCCGGCGCACGGTGGCCAGTCCGATGCCCGTGCCTTCCGGGCTCCCTTCGGGCATGTGCAAGCGCTGGAAGGGCTTGAACAGCTTGTCCGACCAGGTCATGTCGAAGCCCATGCCGTTGTCCCGCACGACATACCAGGGCACCCGGCGGCCGGCCTCCCCGGTGCCGGGAACCTGTCCGAAATGGATGGTGGCTTCCGGCCGGTTCTGCGTGTACTTCACCGCGTTGCTCAGCAGGTTCTCCAGCGCGATGCGCGTCAGCCGGGGATCGCAGAATGCGGTCAACCCCGGCTCTATCCGGGTGCTGATGTGGCGCGACGGGAACTGCTGGCACAGCCCGGCCAGGATGTCCTGCGCCATCGCGCTGAGATCCACCGCCTGCCGCTCCAGTGTGCCCTGGCTGACCCGGGCCAGCGCCAGCAGATCGGTGATCAGGGCCTCCATGCGGTGGGTGGCGGCCACCACGCGCTCGAGCAACTGGGCGTCGTCCGCCGTCATGCGCGCCTGCATGCCTTCGCGCAGCAACTGCGCAAACCCGTTGATGGCGCGCAGGGGTGATTTCAGGTCGTGCGAGACCGAATAGGCGAAGGAGTCGAGTTCGGCATTGAGTTTGTTGAGTTCGGCCGTGCGTTCGAGCACCCGCCGCTCCAGACTGTCATTGAGCGCCTGGATCTCGCGGTCGCGGCGCATCCGCAGCAGTTCCGCGTGGGTGCGGCTGGTGAAGATCGAGAACAGGGTCTGGTAATCGGTGCCGGGCGGCAGAGGCTTTTGCCAGTAGGCGCACACGAGGCCGATGACCGAGCCGTCCTCGTCGTGCATGCTGTAGCCCATGTAGGCCTCGAAGCCGCACTTGCGGATCCAGTCGGAGGCAGGGAACTGGCTGGGCAGGCCCGAGTCGATGACCAAGGTCCGGTTGTCGATCGACACCTGTTCGCAAGGGGTTCCGTTCAGTGCGAAGCGGCGCCCCGCCTGCAGGGCGCCGTCGCGCCAGGTGGCCAGCTCCTGCAGGGTGTGCGGATCGACCAGCTCGCACACCATGACGCGATCGGCTTCGACAGCGTACGCCAGATGCTGCACCATGGCGGCAAAGAAATCCTCGCTGCTCTGGACGGCCAGACCTTCGGCGATTTCGCGCAACAGGCGCTCGCGCTGCTTTTCCTCGGTGATGTCCATGGAGCAGGTGAGGGCGCAGGGCTCGCCATCGATGTCGATCAGCTCCGACCAGATCTTGAGCTCGATTTCGCGCCCGTTGGGCTGGCGCACCCGGTGCTCGATCCCGTGCAGGTGCCCGGTCTCCCGCAGGCGCCGGATGTAGGCCTGGCGCTCCTGCTCGTCGTGCCAGAAGCCGATTTCCACCGTGGTGCGGCCGAGCAATTGGCGGGGCGTGATGCCGAAGCGCGACTCCGATCCCCGGCTGACCTCCAGGAAGCGGCCGTCGGACAGCCGGATGATGCTCATGTTCAGCGGGCTGAAGTTGAACGCCTTGGCAAACCGTTCCTCCGAGCGGCGCAACTGCTCGACTGCCTGGCGCTCCTGGGTGATGTCGGCGACGGTGGTGATGACCAGCCGGTCTTCGTCGTTGGTGTCCATTTCACTGGAGATGGCGGCGTCGAACAGCGAGCCGTCACGCCGGCGGCTCTTGACCGCCAGCATCTCGGCGCGGCCCTCATGGAGCAGGCGGCCGATGTGGTGCGCCCGCTCTTCGGCGGATCCCCAGAGCCTGGCATCGCTGTGGCCGATCACCTCGTCCCGGTGATAGCCATAGCAGCGCTCGAAGGCCGGGTTGATGTCCAGGATCTGGCCATCGTGTCCTGCCTGCGCGATCATGGGCAGCGGGCTGTTGCGGAAGATGCGGACGAAACGGTCCAGGTGCCGGTCACGCTCCTGCTCGGTGCGCCGCCGCAGCAGCAGTTCCTGGTTCAGGTGGGCGGTATGCGACTCCAGTTGCTGCCGGGCATGGTGGATGATCGCCGCCACCACCACCAGGATGGTTGCCTGCGTGAACCAGCCGGCAACGCTGGCGCTCATGTCCGGTGTGCGCAGCCACCCTTGCCCTTCGGCGTAGGTCAGGACGGCCAGTGCCGCCACGCTCACCAGCACGCACCACACGAGCGCCTTGCGGCCCAGCAGAATGCCCGCGCCTGCCACGGCACCCACGAACAGGAAGTTGGCCGTCGTGCGGACCGAGCCGAATGTCAGCACGGACAGCACCGCCATGGCCAGCACACAGGTGATGAGCCAGGCAGCGCCGAACTGGAAGCGGGCGCGGCCGATTGCCAGGTAACAGCCCCAGCTGCAGACGCAGAAAAGGCCGACGACGGCGGTTTCCAGCGGACCGTCCAGGCTCAGTTGCATCAGCACGAACTTGGCGGTGGCGGCGCAGCTCATCACCAGGGTGATGAACTTGAGCATGTGCTGGTTGCGCAGCGGCTGCGCTTCCTGGAAGGGAGGAGGGGGTGTCGGTTGGTGGGGCATGGCGTACGCGGTCCGGCAAGGCGCATGCCCCCGGCTCACCCGGATTGTCGGCCGTGGCGGCGCCTGGCCGCGAACCGGATTGCCCCTAACCGTGAGAAAATACCGCCCCCGGCATGCTGCACCACTCGCTCCAGCTACCCGGGAACAGCCGCGTGATGCCCCAGCCGGCGATGGCCATGGCCAGCACGTTGGGAATTGCGCTGACGCCACTGCCGCAGTGGTGGATGGCCTGCCTGGGGTCGCGTTGACCCAGCAACGCAGCGAACTCGCTGCGCAGTTGCGCCGGCGATTTGAAAAAGCCTTCGGGCGTCAGGTTGTCGCCGAAAGGCCGGTTGAGGGCGCCCGGGATGTGGCCGGCCACCGGGTCGAGCGGCTCGGTTTCACCCCGAAAGCGTGCCGGTGCGCGCGCGTCGATGATGGGAACGGCCGGCGCACCCAGCAGGCTGCGCAGGGTCATTGCGTCCACGGTGTCTGCAAGCGCCGGTGCCAGTGCGAAGCTGCCTGGGTGCGGTGGCGGTGGCTCGGCCTGCTCGACGGGTTGGCCCTGTGCCTGCCAGGCAGGCAGGCCTCCATCGAGCACGGCCACGGCCGCATGGCCGCACCACTGCAGCATCCACCACAGACGCCCGCAGTAGTTGGCGCCCTGCCGGTCATAGACCACCACCTGGGTGTCGGCAT
>NZ_JAQVEJ010000058.1 GCF_028698005.1 Hydrogenophaga sp. | reverse complement strand
GGCCCGCCTGCACACCGTGGGCGCCGCCGCGCCCTTCGCGCACCGGCCCGCGCTCGATGCCAACACCTTCCTGCGCGAACCCCGGCAGTGGCTGCTCGAGCACGAGGCCATCGCGCCGGAGGTGCGCGCCGCCTGGACACGCGCCTGCGACGAGGCCCTCTCACTGATCGAGGCCCATGCCGTGCTGCGGGGTGACGACGGCCCGGGCGGCATCGCGCGCCTGCGCCTGCACGGCGACTGCCACCCGGGCAACATCCTCTGGACGCCGGAGGACCAGCCTGGCGCGGGCCCGCACTTCGTCGACCTGGACGACGCCCGCACCGGCCCCGCCGTGCAGGATCTGTGGATGCTGCTCTCGGGTGAGCGCGCCCAGCGCAACCGGCAGCTCGGCGCCCTGCTCGATGGTTACGAGCAGGTGCGCGACTTCGATCGCCGCGAACTGGCCCTGATCGAGCCGCTGCGCACCCTGCGGCTGATCCACTACAGCGCCTGGATCGCCCGCCGCTGGGACGACCCGAGCTTCCCGCTCAACTTCCCCTGGTTCGGCAGCCGCGACTACTGGCAGGGCCAGGTGGACATGCTGACGGAACAGATCGAGGCGATGCAGGAAGCGCCGCTGGTGGCCTGATCCCCGCCGGGATTGCGCTTCACCCCCGGTTGCGGCATCCTCCATCCGGTCAGCCGGCGCATCCGGGCCGAGCCAGGCCATGCGCCGTTCATCGCCCTGCCAACCACGGGCCACACCAAGGAGATCGCCATGGCTTCCCTCGACAAAGTCCTTTACACCGCCCGTGCCCACACCACGGGCGGCCGCGACGGCGCCTCGCGCACCGACGACGGCCGGCTCGACGTCACCCTGTCCTCGCCCGGCACCTCCGGCACCGGCACCAACCCCGAACAGCTCTTTGCCGCCGGCTACTCGGCTTGCTTCATCGGTGCCATGAAGGCAGTGGCCGCCCGCCAGAAGCTGGCACTGCCCGCCGGCCTCTCGATCGACGCCGAAGTGGACCTGGGCCCCGTCGGCCAGGCCTACGGCATCGCCGCGCGCCTGAACGTGAGCCTGCCCGGCATGGACCGCGCCGCCGCCCAGGCGCTGGTGGACGCAGCCCACCAGGTCTGCCCGTATTCGAACGCCACGCGCGGCAACATCGACGTGACGCTGAACGTCAGCGTCTGATCCGACAACACCCGCAAACGACCAAGGCCTGCCGGCAGAAGCCGGACAGGCCTTGGTCGCCCGGATGCGCCTGTTCAGCCGCGCTTCTTGATCGTGCCGGAGAAATGGCGCTCACGCACCTTGCGCAGCGCACGGAACAGCACGGGCGGCATGTAATCCTGCGAAACGCGCCAGCGCACACCGCCGATATGCTCGTTGGGACGGGCCTTGAAGATGGTCGTGTGCGCGCCGTTCAGCTCCTCTTCCGGCCGGCCATTCGTGTAGTAGAACAGCGCCAGCGACTTGCGCGAATCGCCCTCGGGGCAGGTCAGCGGGTCGGGGTGGCCATGGAAGGTGTTGCTGGTCGGCGAGAAGATCGCCAGGCGGTTGAACACGGGCAGGATCTTGGCACCGCAATGGGTCACCTCCTGGTCCCACAACTCCAGGCTGCCGCCGTATTCCTCTTTCCAGTCCTTGTTCAGGTAAAGAATGACGTTGATGCGGCGGTCGAGGAAGTTCTCGTCGTGTTTGTTGAAGTCGGCATGCAACTTGAGCAGGCCGCCGCGCGGCGTCTGGTGCAGGCCGCCGCCACGCATGTGCGGGTCGGGGATCATGTTGGGGATGCCGGTGACCTTTTCCAGAAAGCGCAGAAACGGCGTGGAATTGAACTGGAACAGCATGTTGCGCGTGACCGGTCCGAACTGCCGTTCGTCCACACACACCAGTTTCTGTTCGGCCGGGCGCTGGTAGTTGTGCCACTCGATGTCACTGGGCTTGGGAAACTCGGCCAGCATGGCTTCCGCCACGTCCTCGGGCAGGAAGTTGTCGAAGGCCATGTGGTTGAACGGCGAGCCCTTGGCGTACTGCTCGGCCCCCTCAAGGGCCATGGCCTCGTAGCGAGGGTCGTCGAAAATGAAGCGGGTGCCAAAATCTGCAAGCTGCATGGAATCCTCTTTGGATGAATCGCCCGCCGCGCAGGGGCGCACGCGGGCAACAGCAGCCAGTATTCGGGAAGCGGCGGATTCCGTGGCCTGATACAGATCAAATCAAAAAAATAACGCCCCACAAAGGGGCGTTTTTGTTCATTTTTAACGGTAACTTAATCGATGGCGGCGGCCGGGCTGCACCGCGGCCGCCTTCGGGCCAGGCATTCGCTCAGGCCAGCAGCGCATTGACCCGCCGGACATAGGCCGCCGGGTCGTCGGGCAGGCCACCTTCGGCGAGCAGCGCCTGGTCGAACAGGATGTGGGCCAGGTCGTCGAAATGCGCCCCGCCGTCCTTGGCCGCGTCGAGCTTTCTGACCAGCGGATGCTCGGCATTCACCTCCAGGATGGGGTGGACCTCGGGCGCCTTCTGGCCAGCCTGCTTGAGCAGGCGGGCCAACTGGGTCGAATACTCGCCATCCTCCACGACCAGGCAGGCGGGTGAATCGACCAGGCGCGTGGTCACGCGCACGTCCTTGGCCTTGTCCTTGAGCACCTCCTTGAGCTTGTCGAGCACAGGCTTGAAGCTTTCCGCCGCCTGTTCAGCGGCCTTCTTTTCCTCTTCGTCCTGCAGGGCCCCCAGGTCCACCGCGCCCTTGGCCACGCTCTGCAGTGGCGTGCCGTCGAACTCGTGCAGGAAGGACAGCGCCCACTCGTCCACGCGATCGGTCATCAGCAGCACCTCGATGCCCTTCTTGCGGAAGATCTCCAGTTGCGGGCTGTTCTTGGCCGCGGCCAGGCTGTCGGCGGTGATGACGTAGATGGCGGTCTGGCCCTCCTTCATGCGCGCCTTGTAGTCGGCCAGGCTGACGCTCACGGTGTCGGTGGTGGTGCTGGCAAAGCGCAGCAGGCGGGCAATCTTGTCGCGGTTGGCGAAATCCTCGCCCAGGCCTTCCTTGAGCACGGCGCCGAACTCGGCGTAGAAGGCCGAGTACTTGCCCACCTGGGCCTTGTCTTCTTCACTGACCACGTCGGTCACGCCGTCGGCAGCTTCGGTGACCTCGGGCGCCTTGTCCTTT
Source organism: Hydrogenophaga sp. (assembly GCF_028698005.1). Classification (GTDB taxonomy): domain Bacteria; phylum Pseudomonadota; class Gammaproteobacteria; order Burkholderiales; family Burkholderiaceae_C; genus Hydrogenophaga. Next base: position 12,777 of record NZ_JAQVEJ010000058.1, on the reverse strand, counting down.
TTCGCCAGGTCCTCGAGCATGGCCAGCACGCGGCGCGTGTTGCCCTCGCGGATGGCCTTGACGTCGCGGCTTTCCTGCAGCAGCTCGCGGCTGACGTTCAGCGGCAGGTCGGCGGAATCGACCACGCCCTTGACCCAGCGCAGGTAGGACGGCATGAGTGCCTCGGCGTCGTCCATGATGAACACGCGCTTGACGTAGAGCTTCACGCCGGACTTGCGGTCGCGGTTCCACAGGTCCACCGGTGCCTTGGACGGGATGTACAGCAGTTGCGTGTACTCGGTGCTGCCTTCCACGCGGTTGTGGCTCCAGGCCAGCGGTGCCTCGCTGTCGTAGCTGATGGCCTTGTAGAAGTCGATGTACTGCTCGTCGCTGATGTCCTTCTTCGAGCGCGTCCACAGCGCGGACGCGGAGTTGACCGCCTCCCACTCGTCCTGGAGCACGTACTCGCCCTTGTCCTTGTCCCACTCCTCCTTGGGCATGAGGATGGGCAGGCTGATGTGGTCGGAGTAGCGACCGATGATCTGTTTGAGCTTCCAGTGGCTCAGGTACTCGGTGGCGTCCTCGCGCACGTGCAGGATCACGCTCGTGCCGCGCGCGGCGCGCTCGAGGGTCTCGACCTCGAAGTCGCCCGTGCCGCCGCTGGACCAGCGCACGCCTTCGGCCGCGGGCAGGCCGGCGCGGCGGCTTTCCACCGTGATGCGGTCGGCGACGATGAAGCCCGAATAGAAGCCCACGCCGAACTGGCCGATGAGCTGTGCGTCCTTCTTCTGGTCGCCCGAGAGGCGGCTCATGAAGTCGCGCGTGCCGCTCTTGGCGATCGTGCCCAGGTGTTCGACCGCCTCGGCCTGGCTCATGCCGATGCCGTTGTCGGTGATGGTGATGGTGCGCGCCTCCTTGTCGAAGGACACCCGGATTTCGAGGTTTGGCGCGTCCTCGTACAGCTCGGGCTTGTCCAGCGCCTCGAAACGCAGCTTGTCACACGCGTCGGAAGCGTTGGACACCAGCTCGCGCAGGAAGATTTCCTTGTTGGAGTACAGCGAATGCGTCACCAGGTGAAGCAGTTGCGCCACCTCGGCCTGGAAAGAAAGGGTTTGCTTGCTCATGCTCGACGAATGTTCTGCGATTGGGAAACGGGAGCTGCGCCATCCTGCGCAGCGGCGGGGCACGGGCTGCGGCCCCGGCGAGCCCGCAATTATGGGCGGACCGCCTGTTTTCAAGACCCGGCACGGCCGGCATACGCGGCCATGCCGGCCGCCAGATGGTCGAACACCAGCCGCACGCGGCGGCTGGTCCGCAGGTCCTCGTGCATGGCGATCCAGACCTCGAGGCCGAACATCACCGCCTCCGGCAGCACCGGCACCAGGTCCGGATCGTGCGCCGCCAGCGCCAGGTGGCAGGCCCCGATGCCCAGCCCGGCCTTGACGGCCATGAGCTGCGCCACGTCGCTGTCGCAGCGGAGGCTGAAATCCTCGCGCGACAGGTGCCGGCCACCGATGGCAAGACCCGCCAGCCGCGCCTCGTCGCGGTCGATGCCGATCAGTGCGTGCCCGAGCGCCTCCTCCGGCGTCTGCGGCGTGCCGTGGGCGGCGAGGTAGCGGCGGTGCGCGAACAGACCCACCCGCACCGTGCCCGCATGCCGGGCCACCAGGGCCTCCTGCGTCGGCCGCGCCATGCGCACCGCCACGTCGGCCTCGCGGCGCAGCAGATCCTCGTTGCGGTCGGACAGCGCCAGCTCGAGGACGATCCCGGGGTGCTGTGCGCGCAGATCCGCCAGCAGCGGCGGCAGCACCCAGGTGCCGACCATCTCGCTGGCCGTGATGCGCACCGTGCCCCGCGCCGCGTCCTGTTCACCCGAGGCGGTGCGCAGCAGCGACTCGGCTGCCAACGCCATCGCGCGCGCCTGCGGCACCAGCGACAGCGCCAGCGGGGTGGGCGCCAGCCCGTGGCGCGAGCGCGTGAACAGCGGCGCGCCCAGCCCCGCCTCCAGCGCATCAACGTGCCGCCCCACGGTCGGCTGCGTCAGCGCCAACGCGCGCGCGGCGGCCGACAGGCTGCCTGTGTCCAGCACGGTGAGGAAGCTGCGCCAGTGGTCCCAGCTGTGCACGGCGTTATTCATACATTTTTGTATGGATCAAAAACAAGATTCGGCAATTTTCAATCAACAAAAGCCCGCGTATCGTGCCGGTCATCGATCAACCACGAACCGGAGAAATCTCATGCACCTGCTGTGGTGGGCCGCCCTGGCCCTGGCGGTGGCAGCCGCCGCCCTTGTGTTCGCGCCGCGTGCCGAACTCGTGACCCGCACGACGATCGCCGCGTCCCGCGACCAGGTCTGGGCCTGGCTGGGCCGGCCGGCCAGCTACCGCGACTGGAACCCGTTCCTCGTCTCGATGGAGGGCGAACTCGTCGAAGGTCGGCGCATCGTCAACGTGATGCACCCGGCACGGGGCAGGCCCATGCGCTTTGCCCCCACCGTGCTGCGTGCCGAGCCGGCGCGCGAGCTGCGCTGGCTCGGCCGGCTGGGGCTGCCCCGCCTGTTCGACGGCGAGCACTATTTCGTGCTGGAGCCCCTGACCGACGGCGGCACCCTACTGGTTCACGGCGAAATCTTCCGCGGCGTGCTGTTGTGGTTCATCGACGTGCAGCGCTTCCGCGGCGACTTCGAACGGCTGAACGCGGCGCTCAAGCAACAGGCCGAGGCAAGCGCCGCCGCATGAGCCTGCGAGGGCGCTGCCAGCAAGATCGCCGCGCTTTTGTTACGCTGTGGCCCGCTGCCAGGCCGCTCCCGCATGTCGCGTCAACGGCCCGGCACGCGTGGATCACTCCAACAACGCCACAACCGCCATATCAGATCATGACCATGAAGCTCTATTACTCGCCCGGCGCCTGCTCGCTGTCGCCGCACATCGCGCTGGAAGAATCGGGCCTGCCCTACGAGGCCATCCTGGCCCCGACCAAGACCAAGGTGCTGCCCGACGGTTCCGACTTCCGCCAGGTCAACCCGCTGGGCTACGTGCCCTACCTGGTGCTCGACGACGGCACCGGCCTGCGCGAAGGCCCGGCCATCGTGCAGTACATCGCCGACCAGGCCCCCGGGAAGAAGCTGGCCCCGGCCAACGGCACCCTGGCCCGCTACCAGCTGCAAAGCTGGCTCAACTTCATCGGCACCGAGCTGCACAAGGGCTTCGGTCCGCTGTTCAACCCCGCGGTGGGCGACGACGCCAAGGCCGTGTTCAAGGCCAAGCTGCTCGAGCGCCTGACCTGGGTCGATGGCGAGCTGGCTGGCAAGACCTGGCTGACGGGCGAGGACTTCACGGTCGCCGACGGCTACCTGTTCACCGTCACCAACTGGACCAGGCCGATGGCCATCGATATCAGCGGCCTGAAGAACCTGGTGGCCTGGCGCGAGCGCGTCGCCGCCCGCCCGGCCGTGCAGGCCGCGATGAAGGCCGAAGGCCTGATTTGAGGACAGGACGGTCGGCCCCGATGCACGCCCGACCGTCGCGGGGGTGTACCGGCCAAAGGTCCGCCTCCTGTGGACGCGCGGTATCGGCCGGCCCTCAGGCCATGGTCATCAGTGGCGCATTGCCGCCGGCGGCGGCGGTATTGGTGCTGATGACCTGCTCATGGCTCAGGGCGGCCAGGTCGTAGCCGACCCCCGCGACCAGCGCCTCGCTGCTGCGGCTGTCGATGCGCACGATGGCGCCATCGCGGGCCATCACTCGGGTGTTCACGCGCTGCAGCGCTGCTGCGTCGCCCTCGAAAAGGAGCGCGGCCATCGGACTGTCCGGGTCGTCCAGGCTGGCGTCATCGGCGTCGTGAAGCCCGCCCTCCGCCGCATCCCCCAGCGCATGACGCAAGGCCTGCCACGCGGCAGCGCAGCCGCCGTCGCCTTCCGGCAGCACCACGTGGCAGGGATTGCCGCTGGCCAGTGCGGCCGCCACCTGGTGCACCAGGCCCAGCGGCGTGCGCGGCAGCGCCCACACCGGACCGCGCGGCAGCAGACGGTAGCGGTTGCTCTCGCCCGTCGGCCCGGGCAACAGCAGGCTGCAGCCCAGGCGTGTGCCGGTGAGCGCCACGCCGCAGACCGAGCGCACCGGCACCCTCTCCAGGCCCGGCAGCACGGCCTGCTGCAGGCGGTGCAGACGTTGCAGCGCAGGCTGGGGCGGTGACTCCTCGGTGCGCGGCAGCGCGGCCAGCGCAACGTTGGGCGGGCCTTGCACCAGGCGGTACAGGTACAGCGGTCCCCCGGCCTTGGGGCCGCTGCCCGACAGGCCCATGCCGCCGAAAGGCTGCACCCCCACCACGGCACCGATCATGTTGCGGTTGACGTAGATATTGCCGGCACGGATGCGACGCGCGAGGTGTTCGATGGTTTCGTCGATGCGGCTGTGCACACCGAAGGTCAGGCCATAGCCGCTGGCGTTGATGTCGTCCACCAGCGCGTCCAGTTGCTCTCGCTGGAAACGCACCACATGCAGCACCGGGCCGAACACCTCACGCGTGAGACGCCGCGGGCTGTCGATCTCGATGATGGCCGGCGCCACGAAATGGCCGTTGCGCGCACCTTCGTCGCGCCCGACACGGGTGACCTTCATGCCGGCCTTCTCCATCGCCGCCAGGTGCGCCTCGATCTGCGCGCGCGCCGCCCCGTCGATCACCGGCCCGATATCGGTGCTCTGGCGATCGGGGTTGCCCAGCGTCCACTCCTGGAGCGCCTCTCGCAGCATGGCCAGCTGGCGTTCAGCCACATCTTCCTGCAGGCACAGCAGGCGCAGGGCCGAGCAACGCTGTCCCGCCGAGTCGAAGGCCGAGGTCAGCACATCGCCCACAACCTGCTCGGCCAGCGCCGAGGAATCCACGATCATGGCATTCTGGCCGCCGGTCTCGGCGATCAGGGGGATGGGCTGCCCGGTGGGCGAAAGGCGCTGCGCCAGTTGGCGCGCGATGAGGCGCGCCACTTCGGTCGAGCCGGTGAACACCACACCGGCCACCTGCGGGTGTGCCACCAGCGCCGCGCCCACGGTCTCGCCGCGCCCCGGCACCAGTTGCAGTGCGTCGCGCGGCACGCCCGCCTCGTGCAGGATGTCGACCATGGCCGCGGCCGTCAGCGGCGTTTGCTCGGCGGGCTTGGACAGCACCGTGTTGCCCGCCGCCAGCGCGGCGGCCACCTGGCCGCAGAAGATGGCCAGCGGGAAGTTCCACGGGCTGATGGCCAGCACCACGCCCAGCGGGCGTTCGCGTGCATTGTCGAAGCGCTCGGCCACCTGCTGTCCGTAGTAGCACAGGAAATCCACGGCCTCGCGGATCTCGGCCACCGCGTTGGGCAGTGTCTTGCCCGCCTCACGCACGATCAGCCCCATGAGCATCTGCCCGCGCTGCTCCAGCAGGTCGGCCGCGCGCGCCAGCACATCCCCCCGGGCGACCGGTGACGTGCCGGCCCAGTTGGGGGCGCCCCGGACCGCGCGCTCGACGGCGGCACCGGCGCGTTCCTCGCTGGCCTCGCAGACCCAGCCCACGATGTCCTGCCACTGCGCCGGGTTGCGCACCTCACGCCAGCCCGGCGTCTGCGCAGGTGCGGCCGGCCGTGGCACATCGGCCGGCGCGGCCAGCCACGCCTGCTCCGCGCTGTGCAGCAACGCCGCGGCCAGCGCGGCCAGCTGCTGCTCGTGCGCCAGGTTCATGCCGCGCGAGTTAGGTCGGGACCGCGCCTGTGCACCCGCACCCGCGAACAGATCACCTGGCAGGGGAAGGCGCGGATGAGGGGCGCCCAGCCGATCCTCTTGCCGCGCCAGGCGCAGGACCTCGTCCACCGGGTCGGATACCAGCTCGTCGACGGACACCTGGTGGTCACCGAGGCGGTTGACAAACGAGGTGTTGGCGCCGTTTTCCAGCAGCCGTCGGACCAGATAGGCCAGCAGCGTCTCGTGGCTGCCCACGGGCGCGTAGATGCGGCAAGGCCGCGCGAGCCCGCCTTCCGATGCCGGCCGGATCACCTGCAGATACAGGGGCTCCCCCATCCCGTGCAGGCACTGGAACTCGTATTGCCCGCTGTCGTAGTCGCCGCCCACCGTCCGGGCCATGTGGTAGATGCTGGCCAGGGTCTGGGCGTTGTGCGTGGCGAACTGGGGATAGACGGCCCCGGGCGCTTCCAGCAGCTTGCGCGCGCAGGCCAGGTAACTCACGTCGGTGTGCACCTTGCGTGTGTAGACGGGATAGCCGGGCAGCCCGTCGATCTGGGCACGCTTGATCTCGCCGTCCCAGTAGGCGCCCTTGACCAGGCGCACCATCAGGCGCCGGCGGCTGCGCCGCGCCAGGTCGATGATGAAGTCGATCACCTGCGGGCAGCGCTTCTGGTACGCCTGCACCACGAAGCCGATGCCGTTCCACCCCCCGAGGCCGGGTGCCGCGCACAGCGCCTCCAGCAGGTCCAGCGACAGCTCCAGGCGGTCGGCCTCCTCGGCGTCGATGGTCAGGCCGATGTCGTACCGCCTGGCCAGCTCCGCCAGGTGCAGCAGGCGCGGCAGCAATTCGCCCATCACGCGCTCGTACTGCGCGCGGCTGTAGCGCGGGTGCAGCGCCGACAGCTTGATCGAGATGCCCGGCCCCTGGTAGATGCCGCGCCCGCCCGAGGCCGCACCGATGGCATGGATGGCCTGCTCGTACGCCTGCAGATAGCGCCTGGCATCCTTTTCGGTGGTGGCCGCTTCGCCCAGCATGTCGTAGCTGTAGCGAAACCCCTGTTTCTCGTGGCTGCGGCTGTTCGCCAGCGCCCCGGCGATGTCCTGGCCGGTCACGAACTGCTCGCCCATCAGCTTCATGGCATGGTGCACACCCTGACGGATCAGCGGCTCTCCCCCTCTGCCGATGACGCGGGTGAGCGCCGCCGACAGGCGACCCTCGCTGCTGGTGCTGGTGAGCCTGCCCGTCAGCACCAGCCCCCAGGTGGCCGCATTGACGAACAGCGACGGCGAGCGGCCCAGGTGCGACTTCCAGTCGCCCTGGCTGATCTTGTCGCGGATGAGGGCATCGCGAGTGGCCTTGTCGGGGATGCGCAGCAGTGCCTCGGCCAGGCACATCAGCGCCACGCCCTCCTGGCTGGACAGCGAGAACTCCTGCACCAGCGCCGCCACGCCACGGGTCACGGGTGCCTCGCGCAGGCCCCGCACGAGGCGGGCCGCCAGCGCGCGCACCTGGCCTGCCTGCTGCGCATCGCCCACGCGCGCCAGGCTCAGCAGCGCCGGCACGCATTCCTCCTCCGGCCGGTGCCAGGCCGAGGTGATGGCCGCGCGCAGCGTCGTCTGCGGCAGCACCGACCGCGCAAAGTGCAGGAAGGGTGTGGCCTTCCCGGCATCGCGTGGCATCTTCTCCACGGCCACCGTCTCCACACCCGTCCCGGTGGCACCGGTTCAGTAATGCACGACGCTACGGATCGACTTGCCTTCGTGCATCAGCTCGAAGGCCTCGTTGATCTCGGTCAGCGGCATGGTGTGGGTCACGAACGGGGCCAGCTGGATCTTGCCGGCCATCGCGTCCTCCACCATGCCCGGCAGCTCGGAGCGGCCCTTGACGCCACCGAAGGCCGTGCCCATCCACTTGCGGCCCGTCACGAGCTGGAACGGCCGCGTGGCGATCTCCTGCCCCGCGCCGGCCACGCCGATGATCACGCTCTGGCCCCAGCCGCGGTGCGCGCATTCGAGCGCCGCACGCATCACGTTGACGTTGCCGATGCACTCGAACGAGTGGTCCACGCCCCAGCCCGTCATCTCGACGATGACCTGCTGGATCGGCTTGTCGTAATCCTTGGGATTGACGCAGTCGGTGGCGCCGAAGGTGCGCGCCAGATCGAACTTGCCCGGATTGGTGTCGATGGCAATGATGCGCCCGGCCTTGGCCAGCTTGGCGCCCTGGATCACGGCCAGACCGATGCCGCCCAGACCGAACACCGCGACGCTGTCGCCTTCCTGCACCTTGGCCGTGTTCTTCACCGCGCCCAGGCCCGTGGTCACGCCGCAGCCCAGCAGGCACACCTGCTCGGGGTTGGCATCGGGGCTGACCTTGGCCAGCGACACCTCGGCCACCACGGTGTATTCGCTGAAGGTGGAGCAACCCATGTAGTGGTAGATCGGCTCGCCGTTGTAGGAAAAGCGCGTCGTGCCGTCGGGCATCAGGCCCTTGCCCTGGGTGGCGCGCACGGCCACGCACAGGTTGGTCTTGCCGCTTTTACAGAACAGGCACTCGCCGCATTCGGCGGTGTACAGCGGAATCACGTGGTCGCCGGGTTTGACCGAGGTGACACCCTCGCCCACCTCCACCACGATGCCGGCGCCCTCGTGGCCCAGCACCGCCGGGAACACGCCCTCGGGGTCGTCACCGCTGAGCGTGAAGGCGTCGGTGTGGCAGACACCGGTGTGGGTGATCCTGACGAGCACCTCGCCCTTTTTCGGCGGCGCGACGTCGATCTCGACGATCTGCAGGGGTTCTCCGGCCTTGAAGGCAACGGCGGCGCGGGATTTCATGGTCGATCTCCTTGTGTGGGTGTGGTCGATGAGGGTGAAGGGGTGTTGTCGGCGCCTTCAGCGCAGGTAGGAGCGCACCAGCGCCAGCGTCTCGTCGATGGCCGCCTGGCGCTGCGCGTCGGACGCCGGCTGCGCCAGGCCCTCGCGCAGGTGGCTTTCCAGCACGCCGGCCATGAGGCCGTTGACCGCACCGCGCACGGCCGCGATCTGCTGCAGCACGGGGCCGCAGTCGGCGCCCTGCTCCAGCGCCTTTTCCAGCGCGTCGATCTGGCCACGCAGGCGGCGCACACGCGTCAGCACGCGCTTTTTTTCCTCTGGCGAATGCGGCATGGCATGACCCCGAACAATACTGGGGTGCAGTATATCCAGGCATCCGCCGCCGGTCCACGCCCGGCCGGCGTTTGTCTATCCGGAACTCAGAAACGCTCGTCCGGCCGCAGGTAGCGCCACTGCCCGAGCGGCAGGTTGCCCAGCACCACCCGCCCCATGCGGATGCGCTTGAGCCCCACCACGTGCAGTCCCACCTGCTCGCACATGCGCCGGATCTGGCGTTTCTTGCCTTCCCGGAGCACGAAGCGCAGTTGCTCCGGGTTCTGCCATTCGACCTGGGCCGGCTTGAGCGGCCGCTCGTCCAGGCTCAGGCCGTGGCGCAGCAGCGCGATGCGCTCGGGCGGCACCACCTGCTGGACGTCCTGGCTCACGACACCCTCGCCCCGGGGCCCGTTGGGCGCCCACTGCACGCGCACCAGGTACTCCTTCTCGATGTCCGAGTCCTCGCCAATGAGCGCGCGCGCCACGCGCCCGTCCTGCGTCAGCACCAGCAGGCCCGTGGAATCGATGTCCAGCCGGCCGGCGGGCGCCAGGCCGCGCGCATGCCCGGGTTGCCACCGGGGGCTCTGGCGGATGAACGGGTCGCCGCGCCACTGCTTGTCGGGCCTGATGAGCACGGCCGCACTCTCGTGCCCGTCCTCGGGCTGGCCACTCACGTAGCCCACCGGCTTGTGCAGCAGGATGGTCACGCGCGCGTCCTGGCGCTGCGTCGCGGCCGGCTGCACCTCGACCCGGTCGGCCTCGGACACCGTCTGGCCCATCTGCGCCGTTGCGCCGTTGACGCGGACCCAGCCGCGCTCTATCCACTCGTCGGCCTCTCGCCGCGAGCACAGACCCAGATCGGCCAGCCGCTTGTTCAGCCGCAGGCCGGTGCCCGCCGGTCGCGCCGGCGCCGGTGCCGGTGCCCGCCGTGGCGCGGGTGCGCCGGCGCGCGGCCGGGCCGCACGCGACTCGCCTGCCTGGGTCGGTGGGCGGCGCACCCCCGCCCCCTGGGGTGCCGGGCGGCGCGACCCGGCGGACGCGGCCGCATCGCGTTCACGCGGCGGGCGGCTGCGGCCCGGCTCCCCGCCCCGGCCCCCGGCTTCGCCATCGCGGCCGGGTGCCAGTGACCGGGCCGCCCAGGCGGCTTCCCGCGCGGCGCGCTCGGCCTGCACCTCCGACAGGGGGCGCGCGCGCGCCGGGCCGCGCGGTCGCACGGGCGGCCGCCGCGAAGGCGCCGGAGCGTCGCCGTCGGCGGCACGGGGTTTGAGTTGCAGGGTGGATTTCTTCGGGGATGGATCGCTCATCCCGGCATCATCCCACGACCGCGCACCGCCGTGTCGGGCTAGAGCTGGCCGGAGCGCAGCGCCTGCAGGTCGAGCACGCGCAGGCCACCGTACTCCACCCGTATCCAGCCCCTGGCCGCCAGCGTATTGAGCGCCTCGTTCACCCGCTGGCGCGACAGGCCGACGAGGTAGGCCAGCTCCTGTTGCGTGATGCGCAGCACCCCGCCCACGTTGGGCGCGAACAGGGGATGGAACAGCGCCGCGAGGTTGCGCGCCACGCGCAGGTCGGGGTTGTTGATGCGGTCGATTTCGCGCGCGGCGATGAACTGACCGAGGCGCTCATTGAGGTGGTTCATCACAAAGCGGTTGAAGCCCAGCGAGCGGTCCAGCAGCCAGTGGAAGGTGTCCACCGGCAGGCCGGCCACGCGGCTCTTGCGCAGCGCCTGGATGTTGTAGCGGTAGTGCTCGCGCTTGATCACCGTGCCTTCGCCGAACCAGCCGCCGGGCGCCACGCCGGTGAAGGTGATGACCGCCCCCTGCGAGTCGTCGTTGCTCATCTTGAGCAGACCTTCGAGCAGACCGAACCAGTAGGTGACCGGCCGGCCGATACGGCAGATGTACTCGCCAGGCCGGATGTCACCCACGACCAGGGCCGCCTTGACCCTCTCGCGCTCTTCGTCATCCAGGGTCGACAGCCAGGGGATGCCGTCCAGGTCGGCCGGTTGCGGCGGCTGCGCCGCACCCAGGATGTCGGACCCGGACCGGGTGGATGCGAAGGGGTTCATGGTCGTCTGCACAGGGAGGGATCGGCACAGCGTGCGCGCTACAGTTGGGACTCGATCGGCAGCCGGGTCAGCACCCGCGTCAGCGCGCGCTGGAACCAGCCGGCATGGGGCTCTGCATCCCAGACCTTGCCCGCCACGCCATCGTGCCAGCGCAGCGCTTCGCCCGCCAGCGACAGCCGGTAGCTGTCGGAGGGGTGCGCCGCGGCGTCGAACATGCGGCGCAGCTCGCCGGCCAGGCCCGGATGCGAGAACATCACGCCCATTTCGGTGTTCAGGTAGGCCGAGCGCGGATCGAAGTTGAACGAGCCGACGAAGCCACGCTCGCCATCGACCACGAAGGACTTGGTGTGCAGGCTCGCGCCGCCCGCCGACGGCCGGGCTTGTCCGGGCCGCACCGCCGACGCGCCCGAGCCCAGCAGGCCGGGCCGGGCCCGCGATGCGGGCGAGCGCCGCATCTCCCAGAGCTTCACGCCCGACTGGAGCAGGGGCTTGCGGTAGCCCATGTAGCCGGCGTGCACCACGGGCACGTCGGTGGCCGAGAGCGAATTGGTCACGATGCCCACGTCCACCCCCCGCGCGGCCTGTCCCGCGAACAGCAGCGAACCCGAGCTGCCGGGCACGAAATAGGGCGAGATCACGCGCACCTCGTGACGGGCGGAAAACAGCATCGACAGCACGTCGTACATCAGCCAGCGCTCGGGCGCGCGCCGTGCCGCAATGGCCGCCGCCTTCTGCGGCGGATCCGACAGCACGCGCAGGTCATCGACGCGGTACAGGGGGGTGGCCGACAGGGGGGACACACGCTCCCGCAGCAGCGCCCCGCCCGCCAGCGCCTGCATGTAGGCCGAGGCCCGCGCCTGCTCGCGCCAGGCCGCGCGCGAGCGCGCCAGCAGGGCGGGCTCGGGCCTGGCACGGTCGCCGTGCAGCGCGCGCAGCGGGATGACCTCGGCACTGTTCCAGAACTGGTCGAAGATGCGGCTGGCCTGGCGCACGCCGTCGCCCACGAGCAGCAGGTCGGCATCGTGGAAGTTGGTGCTGTCCGAGGCGTCGAAGTACTCGTCGCCGATGTTGCGGCCGCCCACGAGGGCCACGCGGTTGTCTGCGATCCAGGCCTTGTTGTGCATGCGCCGGTTGGTGCTGACCAGGCGCAACGCCATCTCCAGCGCGCGCCGCAGGGCGGTGTTGCGGTTGCGCGCGGGATTGAACAGCCGCACCTCCAGGTTGGGCAGCGCATCCATGGCCAGCAGCACGTCGTCGCGCCCGGCGCCGTTCATGTCGTCGATCAGCATGCGCACGCGCACGCCGCGCTCGGCGGCCGAGATCAGCGCCTCCTTGAGCAGGCGCCCGGTCAGGTCGTCGTGCCAGATGTAGTACTGCACGTCGAGGCTGCGCCCGGCCTCGCGCGCCGCCAGCGCCCGCAGGACGAAGGCATCGAGGTTGCGCGTGACCAGCGCGGCGCCGCTGGCGCCGCCCAGTCTTTCATCCCAGGGTGCCAGCAACGCATCCAGCGCGGTCTGGTCGGACTGCACCGGCAGGGCCTCGCTCGGCGCGCCCTGGGCGCGGCGGGCGAACTCGCCCCACAGCCACATGGACAGCGACGACAGCAGCAGCAGACCCAGGACGGTCAGGGCGACCCAGTGCACGGTTCTCATGCAGGCAGTTTACGCATCCGGCAGGCCGGCCCCGCGCCGCGTCGCACCGCATGTGACCTAGGGAAAGTCCCATCAGGGATGGCCCTTTGATTGTCGTCACACCGACAACACGGCGTCAAACATCGCGCCTACCATGCACGCATACCGGATCAGGCATGGTGCCCTCATGAGGCACCGGCACCAGGAGACGACAACATGCAAAGCACCTTCCCCCGGCTGCTGCTGG
>NZ_JAQVEJ010000217.1 GCF_028698005.1 Hydrogenophaga sp. | reverse complement strand
CGATCTCTCCGACGCCTACAAGTCGGTCAACGAGGCCCTCAAGCACGGCGGCATGCAAAACCATGTCCGGGTGAAAATCGACCACGTCGACTCCGAGACCATCACCGATGCCAACGCCCGCGAGAAGCTGGGCGGCTACGATGCGATTCTGGTGCCAGGCGGCTTCGGCTCGCGTGGCGTCGAGGGCAAGATTTCCACGGCACGCTTTGCACGCGAGAACAAGGTGCCCTACCTCGGCATCTGTCTGGGCATGCAGGTGGCCACCATCGAGTACGCCCGCGACGTGGCCGGCCTGGCCGGCGCCAACTCCACCGAGTTCGATCCGACCTGCCGGCACCCGGTGATCGCGCTGATCACCGAGTGGAAGGACGCCGACGGCAACATTTACCAGCGCGATGAACACTCCGATCTGGGCGGCACGATGCGACTGGGCGCACAGTCGTCCGATGTGCAGCCAGGCACGCTGGCACACCGCATCTACGGCGACGTGGTGACCGAGCGCCACCGCCATCGCTACGAGGCCAACGTGCAGTACCTCGACCAGTTGCGCAAGGCCGGCCTGGTGATCTCGGCCCTCACCCAGCGCGAGCAACTGACCGAAATCATCGAATTGCCGTCCGAGGTACACCCCTGGTTCATCGGCGTGCAGTTCCACCCCGAGTTCAAGTCCACGCCCTGGGACGGTCACCCGCTGTTCAATGCCTTCATCAGGGCGGCGATGGTCCACCAGCAGTCGCGCCAGACCTGAGGCAGCAAGGCCATGAAACTCTGCGGATTCGACGTTGGCCTGGCGCACCGCTTCTTCCTGATCGCCGGCACCTGCTCCATCGAGGGCCTGCAGCGGTCACTGGATGTGGCCGGCCGGCTCAAGGAGATCTGCACCGCCCTGGGCATCCCGCTGATCTACAAGGGTTCCTTCGACAAGGCCAACCGGTCCTCGGGCACCAGCCAGCGCGGCGTCGGCCTGGACGCCGGCCTGAAGATCCTCGACGAGGTGCGCCGCCAGACCGGCCTGCCGGTGCTCACCGACGTGCACGAAGCCGCCCAGGTGGCCGAAGTGGCCAGTGTGGTCGACGTGCTGCAGACGCCGGCCTTCCTGTGCCGCCAGACCGATTTCATCCGCGCCGTTGCCCAGTCGGGCAAGCCGGTGAACATCAAGAAAGGCCAGTTCCTGGCGCCCTGGGACATGGCCAATGTCATTGACAAGGCCCGCACTGCCGCCCGTGAAGCCGGTCTGTCCGAGGACCGCTTCCTGGCCTGCGAGCGCGGCGTCAGCTTCGGCTACAACAACCTGGTGGCCGACATGACCAGCCTGGCCGAGATGCGCAAGAGCGGCGCACCCGTGGTGTTCGACGTGACCCACTCGGTGCAGAAGCCCGGCGGCCTGGGCTCGGCCAGCGGCGGCGCCCGGGAGATGGTCCCCGTGCTGGCCCGCGCCGGTGTGGCCGTGGGCGTGGCCGGCCTGTTCATGGAGACCCATCCGAACCCGGCCGAGGCCTGGTCCGATGGTCCGAACGCCGTGCCGCTCAGGCACATGCAGGCCCTCCTGGAAACCCTGGTCACACTGGACGATGTGACCAAGCGCCAGGGCTTCCTCGAAGACCATTTCAATTGAGACCGACACACCTCACCCCATTGCAAACATCGAAAGGAAACCATGAGCGCCATCGTTGACATCGTCGGCCGCGAAGTGCTGGACAGCCGCGGCAACCCCACCGTCGAATGCGACGTCCTGCTGGAGTCCGGCGTGATGGGTCGCGCCGCCGTCCCCTCCGGCGCCTCCACCGGCAGCCGCGAGGCCATCGAGCTGCGTGACGGCGACAAGAGCCGTTACCTGGGCAAGGGCGTGCTCAAGGCCGTCGAGCACATCAACACCGAGATCAGCGAAGCCGTGCTGGGCCTGGACGCCTCCGAGCAAGCCTTCCTGGACAAGACCCTGATCGACCTGGACGGCACCGAGAACAAGAGCCGCCTGGGCGCCAACGCCATGCTGGCCGTTTCCATGGCCGTGGCCCGTGCCGCCGCCGAAGAGGCCGGCCTGCCGCTGTACCGCTATTTCGGCGGCATGAGCGCCGTGCAGATGCCGGTGCCGATGATGAACGTCATCAACGGCGGCGCACACGCCAACAACAACCTCGATCTGCAGGAATTGATGATCATCCCCGTGGGCGCACCCAGCTTCCGCGAGGCCCTGCGCTGGGGTGCCGAGGTGTTCCACGCCCTCAAGAAGATCATCCACGACAAGGGCATGAGCGTGGCCGTCGGTGACGAAGGCGGTTTCGCCCCGAACGTGGACAGCCACGAGGCCGCCCTGCAGCTGCTGCTCGACGCCATCAGCGCCGCCGGCTACACCCCGGGCGAGCAGATCGCCCTGGGCCTGGACTGCGCCTCCAGCGAGTTCTACAAGAACGGCAAGTACCACCTCGACGGCGAAGGCCTGGTGCTGAGCGCCGAAGAGTGGACCAACATGCTCGCCGCCTGGTGCGACAAGTACCCCATCGTGAGCATCGAGGATGGCATGGCCGAAGGTGACTGGGACGGCTGGAAGATCCTGACCGAGCGCCTGGGCAAGAACGTGCAGCTGGTGGGCGACGACCTGTTCGTCACCAACACCAAGATCCTCAAGGAAGGCATCGACAAGCACATCGCCAACTCGATCCTGATCAAGATCAACCAGATCGGCACCCTGACCGAGACCTTCGCCGCCATCGAAATGGCCAAGCGCGCCGGCTACACCGCCGTCATCAGCCACCGCTCGGGCGAGACCGAGGACAACACCATCGCCGACATCGCGGTGGGCACCAATGCCGGCCAGATCAAGACCGGCTCGCTCAGCCGTTCCGACCGCATGGCCAAGTACAACCAGTTGCTGCGCATCGAGGAAGACCTCGGCGACGTGGCCGTGTACCCGGGGCGCGATGCGTTCTACAACCTGAGGGGATGACGAACGGCGTGCCGCGCCGGTGCGTGGCAAGGCTACACTGACACGCCATGGGCCGACGCCTGATCCCGTTTCTGCTGCTGGGCCTGCTGCTCGTTTTCCATGCCCAGCTCTGGCTGGGGCGGGGCAGCGTTCCCCAGGTCGCAGCCCTCAAGCGCGAGCTGGCCACCGTCGAGGCGGCCAACCGCGAGGCGCAGGCGCGCAACGAGCGCCTGGCCAGCGAGGTTCAGGACCTGCAAGAGGGCCTGGACATGGTCGAGGAACTGGCGCGCCGGGAACTGGGCATGGTCAAGCCCAACGAAATTTTCGTTCAGGTCGCCAGCGGCCGCCCCTGACCGGTGGCCACCCCTGTCGTCACGCTCATCGGTGGCGAATCCACCGGCAAGTCCACGCTGACCCGCACGCTGGCCGGGCACCTGTCCGCCCGCCATGGCCTGCGCTGTCGGCAAGTTGACGAGCACCTGCGCCAGTGGTGCCAGCAGGCCGGCCGAGCCCCCCTGGCCCATGAGCAGGCCGCGCTGGCCACCCGGCAGGCCGAGCTGATCGCCGAGGCGGCCGCGGCGGACGACGCCGACATCGTCATCGCCGACACCTCGGCCATGGTGGTGGCCGCCTACAGCGCGCTCTACTTCGACGACGACGCACTCTGGGCCGATGCCCTGGCCTGGCAGCGCGGCTACGACCTGACCCTGCTCATGGGCCTGGATGTGCCCTGGGT